>JBKJQC010000288.1:0-27787 GCA_046593995.1 Polyangiales bacterium | reverse complement strand
GCTCACCGCTCGCAACGCTCGAGACGCCGACCGGGCTGAGCGGGCTGTATCCTTGCGGAGACGACCGCGTCCTGGTGACGGACCGCGCCTTTCGCCTGTGGTCCCCCCGCGACGGCGGCGTGTTTGCTCCCCCGCGCGACGCCAAGACTGTTCTCTGGAGCGTGGCGATGAGCTCTGCCGGTGACCGCTTGATCGTCCGCTCGAACGTCGCGCTCGAGGGCTTCGCACTCGGAACGCGACGATCACGCGGCGGTGCGCGGCGTCCCCGAGGAAAACAGCTCTTCCGGCAGGTGTTCTCCAGTCAAATGGAGCTGGACCTCCACCCCGCAGGCGACCTCTTCGCATTGCTCGGCAACGCGCAGATCTGCGAGCTCCGCGACATGCAGACCGGCGACCTCCGCGCGTCCCTGCCGACGTCACACGTGCAGCGCATGACGTTCGATCCGTCGGGGCGCTTCCTTCTCCTCGGTCAGGTGCCGCGGTCCGCCCTCTGGGATCTGCACGCGAACGCCGCAGTCGCCTGGGCCTGGCAGGGCGCGAACGACGGCGAGGGGGTCGCGAGCTTCTCCCGAGATGGCTCCCGACTTGCCGTCGGCGATGCGGACACGACGCTCGTATTGGACCTCGCGACACTCGCAACTGCCCCCGCCGTGCGCGACGATACGCCGCCGCCGATCGGGCATCCGGCCTGGCTCTCGCCGGGGGGATCGTCGCTGGCCGCGCAGACGCGGGGTGGGTTGGCGTTCTGGGACGTGGCCTCGGGCAGGCTCCTGCGGGTCGTGCCTACGCAGCACTACGCGGTCCGCCACGGTCGACACGTGCTGTGCTACCGCGACGGGGAGCTGGTCGCGCTCGATCCCGAGACGGGCGTCGATCGGTTCGTGCTCCGCGTGCCCGGCGATCCGCTTCAGTATCCAAATCACGGGGGCGAGGGCGACACGCTGCTCGCCCGCACCCACTCGGGCCTCGTGGTTGGCTTCTCCCTCGAAGACGGCCGCGAGCGCTACCGCCTGCCCAGCTCCGGTGTCTTCGCACTCCTCGCGCCCGACCTGTTCGTCATTCGCAACTCCGACGGGACGCTCGGCATATACGCCGTGTCCACCGGCCGCGAGCTGCTCGCGCTGCCCGAGCGAGCGGGGCGCAAATTCCTCCTGTCGCCCGACCGGCGGTGGCTCGCCGTGCACGACTTCCCAGGCGGCGAGAGCTCGGTCGAGGTCTGGGAGCTCGTGCCCGGCGGCAGGCGCCATCTGCTGCACGGCGCGTACGATCATTGTTCGACCGCCTTCAGCGCCGACGGCGCGCGCGTGACGCTGTACTCATCGGGGCCGACGCCCCAGAGCGGAAACAGCGACGCCGACGAATCCTACGACGAAGCTGCACTCGAGCCCGGCGATCGCTTCTTGCCCGCCGCGGACGTTCCCGCACCTGCCGAAGCGGCGCGACGGCTGAAGGACGTCGCCCCGGAGCTTTGTTGGGACCGCGGGGGCAGATCGCTCACGTACGGCGGGCTCGCGTACCCGCTTTCGAGCGGGCTGATCGTCGTCGATGTCACCGCCGACCAGGTCGAGCTGTATCGCCTCTCGCCCGCTCGTTAGCACGGCTCTACGACAACGAAGGTCTCGCCTCCGTCGTCAGCGGCACGAACCCGCGCCGGGACAGAACGCCTCGTAGCAGGCCTTCACCTGCGAGTAGCAGGCGCCGTCGTAGCAAAAGTTCCCGGGCGTCTCGATCGTGCACTTGTCGACGCACGCGGTGTATTGGGATTCGCACGCGCGCTGTTCGGCGCCATGCGCGGGTCCGCACGGAAGCTGGCAATTTCCCGGCACGAACGCGTGTTCTTGCGGATAGAGACAGGTCCCCGCACCGGGACAGCTCGGGTAGCACCTGGCCTTGCGCGCGTACTCGGCCAACTGGCAATCGACCTCGACGACGGTGCAGCCCGCGCCGGCGTTCGTGCACGACCGGGGCGACGAGCAGGAAGCGCGCATCGAGCCGTTCGACGCGATCACGCTCGATGTCGCGAGCTGGTGGCTCTGACGAGCCCGCGCGACGAAGAAACGAAAATCTTGTAACGTCGATCGGCGTCGATCGGCGAACCGACGTGTGGTCGAGAGGGATCAGGATCCGGACCCGAACTGGTCGAGCGTGGCCTGACGCCGCGCTGGCTCGTCACCGCACCATCAGAAGCGTAGCTGCGCACCAGCGGTGAGCAGCGCGTACGTGGCGGAGTACCCCTCGGGCGCCGAGAAGAAGTGAGCGGCAGAGGCGTGGACGAACAGCGTCGGGGCGCCGACGTCGAAGTGCACGCCGACGCCGCCGCGGGCACCGATGCGCGCGCCATCGGCGAAGAGCACTGGCAGCGCGCCGAGGATCACGGGGCGGATCACGCCGTCGAAGATGAAGACGGTGACGAGCGCCTCTCCGCCACGTCGTCCGCCGAGGAGGGCGGCCGCACCGATCTCGAGGCGATCGAAGCGATACGATGCACCGACGGCACCGATGCCGCCGCGGAACGTCGCGTCGACGTCGGCGCGTGCGAACACGCCGACGCGACGAGGGGCCGATGGCTGCGTGGTCGTGTCGGCAGCGACCGGGGGAGGGGGCACGGCCGGCGACTTCGGCGTCGCGGAGGTCTCCGGCCGTACGGGGACTTCGAGCACGACGGGCCTCGTCTCGCCGGCCGCCACTGCGATGGACTTCGAGATGGGTGATGCGCCGTCGGCATCGCCGACCACGACGTGCACCCCCGGCTCGACCCGGATCGTCTTCGCCTCGCCTTCGCTCACGAGCTTGCCGTCGACGAGCACGCGCATCTTGGTCTTCGGCTCGACGCGCAGCTTGCCGAGGCCCGCGTCGAGCGAGTCGCGGATCGCCCTCGCGTCCTCGCGGCGCTTGGGGTCGGCGTCCGGGCTTGCGATATAGAGCTCGTAGGCGTCGGCTGCTTCGGCGTTGCGACCGAGCGCGCGCAGGGTCGTCGCGATGTTGAGCAGGATCTTCGGATTGGGCCAGAGCGCGTAGGCCGACCTGAACTTGTCGAGCGCCTCGACGTACTTCCCGGTGTCGATCAGCGCGTTGCCTTGATCGAACAGGTGACGCGCGCGCTCCTTCTCGACGTCGGTGGTCGCCAACGCCGTGCTGGAGACGAGCAACAGCGCAGCGATCAACCGCTTCATCTCCGCCTCCGCCGGACCGCCGCCAGCGCGGTCACGAGGAGCCCGAAGACTGCGTCACGCCTCTCGGAGGGCAGCCATGCCGGGCCGCGCATCAGAGATCCTTCTCGCGCGGCCCGATGTCGATCCCGCCCGTCGTCGCCTTGGTTGGGGCAGACACCGCGGGCAGCGGTGCGCTCTTCGCCGCCGGCGGCTTCGTGGCCTTCGTGTTGACGCTCGGCGCACCGGCCACTGCCAAGGCGTTCGTTGCGTTCGGCGGCGCGCTCGCGATCGAGCTCGTCGAAGCCGTCGCCTGCACGGGCGCGGCGGTCTGTGGACCCTGGCTCTCGACGGTCGGCGTCGGAGGGAGAGTCGCGCTAGGGATCGCGGACGCTGTCGTCGGTGTACCGCGCGAGAGGAGCACGCCGAAGACCAGCGCCGCAACACCGACGAGGAGCGCCGCGACGAGCGGCACACGCGACTTCAACTTGATCGGGTCGGCGGAGATCCCCGACGTCGCTTGCAACGTGTCGTCGTGCCGCGCCGGGGCGGGGGGAAGGCCCTCGACCAGCGTGGGCTCGAACGAGAGCGCATCGACCGGAGCATCCGGCGGTGGCGTCAGCCCGAGCGCCAGGGTCGGCATCCTGCCGACGGAGGGCGCACGGCCGACGGCGATGAGGAGCGCATCGCTCAGTTCCTTGGCGCTTCCGAAGCGGTCGTCCGGACGCTTCGCGAGGCCGCGCGCGATGACTTTGGCGACGGCTTCGGGGACTCCTGGCGCGAACGTGCGGAGGGGAAGCGGCTCGCCGTGGACGACCTGGTACAGCGTCCCGCTCACCGTCGGTCCGGCGAACGCGATACGCCCCGCGAGGCACTCGTACGCGATCGCGGCGAGCGCCCAGACGTCGGCGCGGCGGTCGGTCTCGCCGTGCTCGATCGAGAGCTGCTCCGGCGCCATGTAGTTCGGGGTCCCGAGATAGACGCCCTCGCGCGTCGCGAGCGCCGGATCGTGCAGCACCTTCGAAATGCCGAAATCGAGCACCTTTACGAAGTTGTCGCGCTTGCCCCGGCGGATGAGGAACAGGTTCTGCGGCTTCAGATCGCGATGGACGATCCCTTTTTCGTGCGCCGCGTGGAGCGCACTCGCCGTGTCCTCCATGATCTCGATCGTCTCGTCGACGGTGAGGCGCCGCCTCCGTTGGATGTGCGCGCCCAGATCCTCTCCCTCGAGGTGCTCGAGGATGATGTATGGCGCGCCGTCTTCGAGGACGTCGAAGTCGAGCGCGTCGACGATGTGCTCGTGACCGATCGAGCTCGCGATCTCGGCCTCGCGTCGAAACCGATCGAACATCTGCCGATCGTTCGCGCAATCGGCCTTGAGCACCTTGACGGCGAACTTCCTCGGTACCCGCGTGTGCTCCGCTTCGTAGACCGTCCCCATGCCGCCCTCGCCGAGGACACCGACCAATCGATACGAACGCGCGACGATGGAGCCGATTCGGTCCGCCGCCTTGTCACCCCCCATTTGCTCGATCATCAGGCGCGCCGTCGCGGAGGGCAAGCCCACGAGGGCGATGATGTTTGTGACGGTAGTCGCCCCTCTTTCTCGATGGCGCGGGTGGCTGCCGTGAGCGCAGCCGCGCGCCTCGTACGCCGAGCGTCTACTAGGGTAACCTGCTGCTGTGTCGGCTCGAAATCTCGCCCTCGCCGCTTCGGTCACCCTCGCGACGTGCGCGAGTGCCGAGGGAACGACGCACGTCGAAGAGCCGGCCGCGGGTGCGGCGCGCATCGTGCGCGCCATTCACGCGACGTCGAGCGAGCTGGGCCTCGATCGTGCGATCGCGGGCCACGGCGGCGTGCTGCTCCGTACCGAGGGGGGCTTCGCGCTCGAAACGCGATCCTCGCGCGCGTGGTCGAACGAGCTCGAGGTCACGCTCCCGACACAAGCCGGAGGCGCGATACGGTTGGCCATTCGCGGCGAGCCTGGTCTATGGTTCGAGCTTCGCGACACGCTGAGAAGTGTCGTCGGCGAGCCTCTGGGCGGCGCGCTCGTGTTCCCGGAAGCGGCCCTCGACACGGATGCGGTGCTCGTAGTGGAGCCCGGTCGGATGGAGGACTTTCGCTGGATGCGCTCCGCGCGTTCTCAGCCACCGCGGTGGGCGACCACCCACGGCCCGGCGGTCTCGGAGGTGCGCGTGCGAGAGGGGCGGGTCGAGGTCCTCGACGTGCGCGGTCATCCGCGCATCCGCAGCGGTGATGCGTTCGCGCTCGACGCGCGAGGCGTGCGACGAAGAGGTACGATGCGTCTCGCGGACGCCGGAACGCTCGTCGTCGACCTCGACATGAAGGGTCTCACATTTCCCGTGCTCCTCGATCCGCCCTGGACCGCTACGGGTGCGATGAAGGATGCGCGTTGGTGGCACTCCCTCACGGCACTGTCGAGCGGAACGGTGCTGGTCGTCGGGGGTCAGACCGTGTTCCCCAACCTGCTCTCGGGCGTCGAGCTCTACGATCCAGTGGTTGGTACCTGGACGATGCGCGCACCTCTCCCTGCTCCACGCGCCAATCACGTCGCGGTGAGGCTCGCCATCGGCACCAACGTCCTGGTCGCGGGTGGCGAGGGTCCCACGGCGACGGCCGCGATCTACGACAGCGTGAAGGACAGCTGGACGGAAGTGGCCGCGATGACGACGCCGCGAAGGGAAGCGGTGGCGGCGCTCCTCCCTGATGGCCAGGTGCTGGTGGTCGGTGGAAGAGGCGCCGGGACCACCTACCTCTCGACCGTCGAGATCTTCGATCCGCTCACGAACGCATGGAAGCCTGGACCGCCGCTCCCGGACGGGCCACGCGCCGAAGCCACCATCACGGCCCTGCCATCGGGAGCCGTTCTCGTCGCTGGTGGGTACGCGGGCACCGCGGGCTACGCGACGGCCTACCTCTACGACGCGGGTGCGTGGTCCGCCGCCGGTGCCATGTCCACTGCGCGGAAGTACCCGCACGCCTCGCTGCTGCAGAACGGGCACGTGCTGGTGCTCGGGGGTCAGGCCCCGCCCTTCACGGAAGGCGACGTGCTCTCGAGCGCGGAGACGTTCGATCCCGTCGCTCGAAGGTGGACCGCCACCCCGCCGATGTCGACCGCACGCTTCGCCGCGGCGACCGCGACGCTCGCCAGCGGGTGGGTGCTCGTCGCAGGGGGATTCGCCGGACCGACGCTGCGCGACGTGGCCACGGCGGAGCTCTTCGACCCGTCGGCGCGCAAGTGGGTCTCCGCCGACAGCATGCTGGTCCCCAGAGCGTTCGCGCTTGCCACGCCGCTCCCTGGTGGTCGCGCGCTCGTCGCCGGCGGCTGGGTTTCGACGGTGCGCCACTCGACCGCTGAGATCTTTCAGTTCTGCGCCGCGGGCGTCTGCAGCGGCGCATGCGTGGATGGCGTGTGCTGCGACCGCGCGTGCGACGGTCAATGCGAGGCCTGCGATGTCGCGGGCTCGGTCGGAGTCTGCAGCCCAGTCACCGGCGTACCCAAGGGTTCCCGCCCACGATGTCCCGCCCGATGCGAGGGTTCGTCTCTCGTGACGGCGGGAGCGTGCGACGGCGGCGGTCGATGCGCGGACGGACCGACGACCTCGTGCCTGCCCTACGTCTGCCGCGATCTTCGTTGCCTCCAGGGGTGCGACACTGCGAGCGATTGCTCGACGGGCCTCGTCTGCATCGCGCGCGTCTGCACCACCCCGCCCGATTCGCTGCCCGATGCGACGCCCGATTCGCCGCCCGATGTGTCGCCCGATTCGCCGCCCGATGCGTCGCCCGATGCGTCGCCCGATGCGTCGCCCGGGTCGCCGCCCGAGTCGCCCGAGTCGCCGCCGATCCGGTCGCGCTCCCTGTACGGTTGTAGCCTCGCCGAGCTCGGATCGAAGGGCGACGGAGAAGATCGCACGTCCGCGGTGCTCATCGAGCTCGTGCTTGCGGTCATTCTCGGAACGCGCCGAGGTCGGCGCCCCGATCTGCGCCTCCAGGCTCGAAGGGTTGCTGCTGAGCAGGCCCGCCCGCGCTCCAGATAACCGCCCTCGGTCATCACACGCGGAGCAAGAACGGGAGCGGCTTCACGCCCGCGACGTCGGGGAACTTGTCGCAGACCTCGTCTTTGATCCGCAGCGCCTTCGCGACCGTGCGCCACACGTAGCTTCCCGGGAGGCGCTTCTCGTCGTCGGTGGCGCCCGTCGCGTCGGGGGCGCCGGTGATCGGATCGGGCGCGTGGAAGCTGTAGCGGTGCCCGTCGCCGTCGTTGCCCGCGGTGCGCACGTCGCCGTAGTAGCCCCCTTTGATCATGCCGCCGGCGAGCACGATGGTGTTCTTGCCCTCGTTGCCGGCGCTGCCCGCAGCCGGGGAGCGGCTCCCGTCGGTCGTGTAGATCGCGATGACGGTGCGGTCGTAGATGCCCGCCGCCTTCAGCTTCTCGATCAGGCGCGCGAGCGGCAACGCGATCTGCTTCGCCTCGATCGACATCTGCTCCGGCGTGCGCTCGTCGTGGACATCGACGTAGTCGAACTCGAGGGAGACGCTCGCCGTCAGACGATTCGAGAGCAGCTTGAACGCGTAGGCGAACTGCTCCCAGATCTGGGCCTTCACGCTCGAGGGGTTGCACTGCTGATCGGGCACCCCTTCGCTCCAGTACGCGGCCTCCGCGGCGTCGAGCGGCATCTTGATCACCCGCTTGGTGCCGGCGTGGAGGAGCGACTCGGCCTCCTTGACCGCAGCGCCGTGGCCCTCGATCGACTTGTCGGGGTGACGGCGCGCGCGGAGGAAGCGCGGATCGACGCGATCGAGGATGCGCGTGAGGAGCTGCGCCTGCTCGGTCGAGGGGAGGACGTCGAGATCCTCGACGCGCTCGGGGAACGCCTGGAAGAGCGCGCTCTTCGACTGGATGCGATCGAGCTCGGCGCCCGGGAGACCGGCGGCGAAGTGATACGCGGTGTGGATCGAGCGGCTGATCCCCTTGAACGCGATGCCGTTGCGGAGCGAGGGATCGAGCAGCTTCTGGACGTAGTTGTGGAGCGACGCGGGCGTCGGCGTCGACGAGTAGAACGCCTCGCACCCCGCGGGGAAGTTCCCCACGGGATCGTTCTTGTACATCGGCATCTTCCCCGGCTTCGCGTCGTAGTCGCGGCCGGGAGAGCGGAGGGCGTTCGCCGACTCGTGTCCGTGGATCTGGCCGCGCGAGAGCTCGCAGCAGTCGATCATCGCGATGGTGTCGACGTGCGGCGCGAGGCCCTTCGACTCGGGCGTGAGGAACATGTCGTTGCCGCCGGTCGTCGTCACCTTGGTGAGCGCCTCGGGGCGGTGGAAGATCGCGGCCATGCGACCGCGCTCTCCGCGACGGAGATCGGCCTTCGTCCCGAGCCCGGGCGCGACGATCAGGTGACCGTGGTCCCACTGGTCCCGGAGGTTGACCTCGATGAGGTACGTCGCGTTCGCGAGCGCGGACTCGTCGGCGTGAGCGTTTCCGACGACGTCGTGCGCAGCGTGACGGATGGCGAGTGGCACCGCGGGCGCGGCGAGCGCGAGGCCCATCCACTTCAGGAAGCGGCGGCGCTCGACGGGAGCCATCGATTCGAGATCTTTTTTCATCCTGCGTCTCCCGGGCTCGTCGCGTTAGCGTCAGGTGAGGGAGTGTTCGGCGGCGGAAGGACTCCGGTGAGCATCTTCACGACCGAGCGCTGCACGTCGGGGTGGGTCAGCGTCGCGATCACGATCGAGCCGAAGCTCGGATCGGCGCCGCCGACGTCGTTCGCGCGGGTCGCGAGCTCCCGGAGGAGCACGTCCTCGCCCTCGGGGGCGCGGCCGGGGCCGAGCGAGTGTTGGATCACGTTGCGCGACGCGCACTGGAGGAACACCGGGCTCTTTGCGAGGACGCGGCCGGCGTCCGCGAGGTTCTTCACCGCGGTGCCGAAGAGCTGCGTCGTCTCGCTCGCGGCGGCGGTCGCATCGACGAAGTGCGAGGCCATCAGGCCGTCCTTGGATCGTCCGAGCTCCCCCGTCGGATCCTGGATGCCGGTCGCGTCGGCGCGCCAGAGGCCCTTCTCGTCGAAGCGCACGAAGAGCTGCGCGTGGGCGCTGAACTGGCCGTGGCACATGTAGCAGCCCGAGCCGTTCCCGAAGCCGGAGCGCGCGCGCTCGTCGGTCTGCTCCTCGGCGGTGATCGCGCGGAACATGGGGATCAGCTGCGACTTGGGGATGCGTGGCTGCAGCGTGTCTTCCTGCGGGTAGCCACGGCACGCGAACGCGGCCATCAGCGTGCTCGAGCGCGTGAGGTTGAAGCGGCTCGCGCGGCTGACCATGTACGCGCGGGTCGTGAGCACGCCGGCCGCGTAGGGCGCGCCGGTGTCGCACGCGATCTCCTTGTCTGCGCGGTCGAAGCACTTGGGCTCGGTGACGAGTCGCGACCAAGCGAGATCGTGCTTCGCGAGGTGGGCCGCGAGGTTGCCCGGGAGGCCGAAGTCGACGCCGTCGCGGCTGCCGCTGACGGAGAGCTTCAGCTCGACGAGCTCGCGCGCCGTCTCGGCGAATCCAGGCTCTTTCGTCCACGCCGCGAGGATCGGACGGACCGCGGCGCTGCCCTCCTTCGCGATGCGCGCGCGCTCGTCGACCGACAGCACGCGACGCACGAGCGCCGGCGCGAGCTTCGCGAGGTAGAGCACCGCCTGCTCGGTCGTCAGCTCGAACGGCTGCTCTGTCGCCGCGATCACCTCGGGCGGGGCCCCGACCGTCGTCGGCGTCTCCGGCGCGGGCTCGCCGATGTCGCCGGAGCACCCCGCGACGACTCCGGCGGCTCCGACGAGGAGCGCGCCCGCGAGCCGCGCGAGGCTCATTGCACCACCAGCTCCGCGGAGGAGAGCACCGCGAGGCAGACCAGCTGGTAGCGCGTCGCGGGGTCGAGCGTCGCGGTGCCGAGCACCTCGTCGATCGCCGCACGATCGTCCGCCGTCATCGCGCGCCCGTACGCGGCCTGGATCAGCGCGCCGAGATCCTCGGGCAGGGCGGGGTAGCGATCGCGCATCGCCTGCGAGGCGCACACCGGCTTCAGCGAGCGGATCCACAGCGACATGCGCGAGGCGCTCCACAGGCGATCCGGCTGCTGCCCGTTCGCGAAATCGTGATCGCCGAGCCCGGTACGGTTCTTCCGCAGCGTCTCGAGCGCGGGGGCGTCGATGTCCGTTCCGAGCACCGCCGCGACGCGCGCGAGGCGAACGGTGAACGGCAGGAGCTGCGGTGCGTCGACGGCGAGGTCGAACGGATGGGTGGAGTTGCTCGGCGCGGCGGCCGCTCCCGGCGACGCGGGATCGCCGTCGCCGCCGCGGAGGGCACTGCCGATGTCGCCGCTGCACGCCGAGAGCACGCCGGAGACGGCGACGGCGAGGGCCAGCAGGATTCGCTTCGAGCGCACGACAGCGCTGTTTGCAATTCGTCGACCACAGCGCATCGCGCGTGTTTCCCGCGAGAATTGCGTCGGGGTTCGTCACCTCTGCGAGACGACTCGAGGTTCGGCGGAACGCGCATGCGACGCGCGTCGCCCTGCGATCGCGCCGCCGTGGAAAGATCCGTGCACGCCGTGACGCGACCCTCGACAGCGCCGGCTCCCGTGGGTAATCGGCGAGCGTGTCGAAAACGCGCGTGGGGATCGTGGGAGCTTCCGGGTACTCGGGGATCGTGGCCACGCGCCTCCTCCTCGGGCACCCGAGCGTGGAGCTCGCGTTCTGCACCTCGGACAAGTGGGCGGGCGAGTCGGTCGTCGAGCGCGTCGGCATCTCCCCGTTGGCAGATGGCGCGGCGAGCGCGCTCCGCTTCGTGCCGAACGCCGAGGCGATCACCGCCGCCGGCGGCGCGGCCGTCGTGCTCCTCGCGACCTCGGCGGAGGTGTCGCTCGATCTCGCGCCGAAGCTCCGCGCGCGCGGCGTGTCGGTCATCGACTTCTCGGGCGCGTTCCGCCTGCGCGAGGGGGGCGCGTATCCGAAGTGGTACGGCTTCGAGCATCGCGAGGCCGAGCTCCTCGCGACGGCGCACTACGGGATCCCCGAGCTCTTCGGCGCCCCTCCGCGCGACGGTCTGGTCGCGAACCCGGGGTGCTACGCGACGGCGACGATCCTCGCGCTCGCGCCGCTCTTGCGCGCGGGGCTCGTCGAGCCGCGCGGGATCATCGTCGATGCCAAGTCCGGCGTGACGGGCGCGGGACGTCAGGCGAAGGAGCCCTATTCGTTCTCCGAGGTCGAGGGGGACTTCCGTGCGTACAAGCTCCTCTCGCACCAGCACACGCCCGAGATGGCGCAGGCGCTCGGCGTCGCCGCGCTCACGTTCACGGCGCACCTCCTCCCGGTGCGACGCGGCATCCTCGCGACCTGCTACGCGCGCCCCGCGAAGAAGGGCGCTGTCGTGGAGCGCGAGGCGTGCCATGAGGCGCTCCGTGCAGCGTACGCCAGTGCGCGTTTCGTCGAGGTGACTGCGCCCGAGGACGTGACGCTCGCGAGCGTCGTCGGCACCAACATGTGTCGCATCGGCGTGGCGGTCGACGACGACGTCGTGCTGGTCGTGTCCGCGATCGACAACCTCGTGAAGGGTGCCGCGGGACAGGCCGTGCAGAACCTCAATCTGATGCTCGGTCTCGACGAAGCGATCGGCCTCGACGTGCTCCATCGGAGCTTCCCGTGAAGACGCCGCGCGGGTGGACCTACGCAGGGGTCCACGCCGGGATCAAGGCCGTCCGGAAGGATCTGGCGCTCTTCGCCAGCGAGGCGCCGTGCACCGCGGCGGGGCTCTTCACGATCAACAAGGCGAAGGCCGCGCCCATCGTCGACGCCGAGGCGCGGCTCCCCGCGAGCGGCATGCGCGGCCTGGTGATCAACAGCGCGAACGCCAACGCGCTCACCGGGGCGGCAGGGGTCGGGGACGCGCGCGCGGTGCAGGCTGCCGTCGCCAGAGCGCTCGGGGTCGGAGCAGACACGGTGCTCTCCGCGTCGACCGGTGTGATCGGTGTGCGCCTCCCGGTCGACAAGCTCGCGGACGCAGCGCCGAAGCTCGTCGCCGCGCTGCGGCAGGGGATGGAAGCCGCGGCCGAAGCGATCATGACGACCGACACGCGCCCGAAGCTCGCCGGTCGAGTGCTGCGCGTCGGCGGCGCCGAGGTGACGATCGCCGCTTGCGGCAAGGGCTCGGGGATGATCGCACCGTCACTCGCGACGATGATCGCGGTCGTGACCACCGACCTGCGCATCGACGAGGTCACGCTGCGCGACGTCATCGCGCGCGCCGCCGACGAGACCTTCCACGATCTCGTGATCGACGGCGAGATGAGCACGAACGACTGTGTCTTCGCGTTCGCCAACGGGCTCGCCGAGAACGCGCCGTTGGCAGGGGACGATCTCGCAGCGTTCGAGGCGTCGATCACCGAGATCTTCGCCGAGCTGACCCGCGCGATCGCCGAAGACGGCGAGGGGGCGACGAAGGTCATCGAGGTGACGATCGACGGCGCGCCGGACCGCGCGATGGCCCGCGATCTGGCGCGGACCGTCGTCGGCTCGACGCTGGTGAAGGCCGCGGTCTTCGGGGCGGACGCGAACTGGGGGCGCGTGCTCGCAGCGATCGGAGCGCGCGCCGGTGCCCGCGAGCTACCGATCGATCCGCACCGCGCCACCGTCACGATGCAGGACGTCGTCGTGTACACGAACGAACGGCCGACGCCCTTCGACGCCGCAGGCCTGCGCGCCAAGATGCGACAGCCCGTCGTGCGCATCACGGTCGACCTCGCGTGCGGCGACGGCTCCGCGCGCGCGCTCGGGTGCGATCTCTCGTACGACTACGTGAAGATCAACGCGGACTACGCGGCGCAGATCACCGCCTCGCCCGAGGGGACGGTCACGAAGGACGGCCGCCTCGGCAACTACACGCCCGGGTTCAAGCGGGCGCTCCTCGTCGAGGCCCTCTCGTACATCGGCAAGTTCGCGGGCCGGCGTGCCGTGGTGTGCGCGCGCGGCGAGGCGCTCGTGAAGGAGTCGCTCAAGGCTTCCCTCGCGGCGGACATCAACCTCCTCGACGCGGCGGGACTGCTCCCCGTCGTCGTGCACGGTGGCGGACCGGAGATCGCGCGCACGCTCGACCGACTCGGTCTCCGCCCCTCCGATCTGGTGGGCGGCGACGATCATGGCCTCGTCGAGATGGTGCTCTCCGGTCGGGTCAACGGCGAGCTCGTCTCCGCCCTCAACGCCGAGAGCGCGCGCGCGGTGGGACTCTCGGGCAAGGACGCGGGCCTGCTCCGCGCGAAGCGCATCGATCGCGATCACCGCCTCGGGGAGATCACCCACGTCGATGCCTCGTTGCTCGAGCTCTTGCTCGGCAAGGAGTACATCCCGGTCATCTCCCCGATCGGCATGGGCGACGACGGCGAGGGCTATCACCTCGATACGCACGCGGTCGCCGCCGAGACGGCGATCGCCATCAAGGCCGACAAGCTGATCGTGCTCGCCGACGCCCCCGGGATCCTCCAATCGGGAGAGCTCCTGAGCGAGCTCACGGCGTCCGAGCTGCGCACCAAGATCGCCGAAGGGGTCGTCAGCGGCGGGATGCTCGCCCTCGCGAACAGCGTGCTCCGAGCCCTCGAGGGGGGCGTGCCGCGCGTCCACGTGGTCGACGGGCGCGTTCCCCATGGGATCATCGCGGAGCTCTTCACCGACCGCGGCGTGGGCACCCTCGTCCTGCCGTGAGAGTCCCCCTCGGGGGCGGCTGTTCGGGTGCGACTTGCGCCGACACTCCGCTCGTTGAAAGCTCCGCTGCATGTCGACCCTGGGTACGCAGCCGCTCAGCCGCTCATGTTTGCTCTTTCTGCTGTTAGCGGCCCTCGCCAGCGGGTCGGGAGCGTGCGCCACGGCGAGCGACGACCTCTCCAACGAGATCGTGCCCGGGAAGTTCGACACGGGCGACCAGTCCGGCGACGGGACCGTGCCCACCGATTCGGTCGCGCCCGCGGACACCGGCACCAAGGACGGCTTCGCCGCCGAGGACGCGGAGCCGGCGGCCGACGCCGGCAACGTCAAGAAGGACGTCGGGGCGATCGATACGGGGACGGCGACCGCGGACACGCGACCGGCCACCGACGGCAGCGCGGACGTCGCAGTCGACACGAACCTAGCCGCCGACACGACGGTGGTCGACATCGGCGACGACGCCGTCGCGAGCGACACCGCCGTCGACGATGCGGCCGTCGCCGCAGATGGAGCCGCGCCGCTCGGCACCGTGCTCCTCCTCACGGGCGCCGACCCGTCGTTCGCCGACGAGGCGATCGTCGCGCTCGGAGGGACCGTAAAGGCCGCGAGCACGTCCACCTTCGGCGCGCTCTTCGACGCCGGAGGGTTCGACATGATCGTCGTCGACCTGCCGGATGCCGGGCGCAACACGACGGTCGAGGGCAAGCTCGTGTCATGGGTCTCCGGCGGGAAGCGCGCGGTGATCTCCATCTGGAACATCGACCTCTACACGTCGCTCAAGACGGCGCTGAACATCACCGCCGGTCGCGCCTCGGCGCCGGTCTACGTCTTCCCCATCACGAAGTCTGCGACCGCGACCCCGAACCTCTTCGCGGGGCGCAACACGATTCCGTCGCCGATCAGCGGACGCGCCGACCACTTCTATCAGGGCTGCGTGGTCACACCGAGCGCCGGTACCGTCGTCGCGCACTGGGGCACTGCAGGCACCGAGGCCTCGCTCGTCGTCGTGTCCGGCGGCAAAGTGGTGGTGAACGGGTTCATGCCGCTCGAGCTCGAGCTGTCCGACAACGATGCCGACAGCAAGCGTGACATGTTGGAGCTCTGGGAGAACGAGCTCGAGTACCTACAGGGTCAATGAGCGCTCTCCGCCGTGTGACGCTGTTGGTCGTCTGGATGGCGACCACGACGGCCTGCGCCTCGGCGGAGGTGAGCACTCCCGACGTGACCCCTTCGGACGGAGGCGGCGCCGACACCTCGCTCGCCTCCGACACGGACGCGCTGGCGGACGCGCCGTCGGTCGACGGCGCGGACACGGCCGACGTCGCCGCATCGGAGGTGGCGAAGGACGCGACCAGCGACGGCGTTGCCGACTCCGTCACGACGCCGACCGACACGGCGACCCTGAGCGACACCCGCAGCGACACCGCGAGCGACGCGCCCGGCGAGCCGAGGACGATGTTGTTGCAGGACTCGTTCGCGGCGTTCCCGAAGCCGTCGCTCGCCGGCCCCGCGCTCGATGTGCTCGGGCGTCCTTACATCACGGTCGACAAGCTCAACTTCAACGCGACGTGGGACGCGCTGCTCCCCACATGGGAGCTCTTGATCATCGACACCCCGAGCGAGTCCTGGGGGTTCAACATGATCGATCAGCGCGTCATCGCGTTCGTGAACGCGGGCGGGCGCGTGGTCTTTGCGCACTGGGAGCTGTGGATGCACCCCGGCCTCGAGACGGCGCCCGAGGTCGACGCTACGCCGACCTCGACGTTCCGCACGGTGGTGCGGGATCCCGCCGCGATGCCCGATCTCTTCGCGATGCCACAGGCGGTGCCGTCGCCGCTCGCGAACGCCACCCCCGAAGCGTCGACCTATCCCGCGCAGCGCCTCGTGCTCAAGAACTCGGGCTCGCTCGTCGCGCTGTACGGCGACACGGCCGACTACGTGCTCGCCGTCACCAAGGGCGGTCGCGTGATCGTGAACGGGTTCAAGCCGTTCCTCTATCGCCACCAGGACGTCGACGGCGACAACAAGCCGGACATGCAGGAGCTCTGGGAGAACGAGATTCGCTACGTCCTCTCGAAGTGATCAGCGACGGCGCGCGCGTCCGAGCGCCGCCAACGCGACGAGCAGGCCGAGCGCAGAGGCGGGGCCGCTTGCGGTGGATCGGCCGGTCTGCGTCGTCGCGCAGCCGGTGTCTTCTTCGGCGGCGAGGCGTGCGCACGTCTTGGTCGGCGTGTCGCAGATGAAGCCGGGCGCACACGCGTCGCTGTTGTTGCACGACGTCCGGCACGCGCCGAACGCCGAGTCGCACGCGTACGCGCCGCAGTCGAACGGCACGCTCTCCTCGACGGCGCAGGGGACGCCGTTGGCCTTGCAATAGCCGGCGCCCTTTCCGGTCGAGGGGCCGGTGCACGTGCTCGCCGCACACTGCGAGCCCTGCACGCTCGCGGTGCAGACGCCTCCCTTGCCGCAGGTGCCCGCGCACGAGAGCGCGGGGCCGCACTCCGCGCGCAGGTCGACGCCGATCGGCGACTCGGTGCAGCGCCCCGGGGTGCCGGGCAGGACGCAGCTGTGACAGCGCTCGGTGCATGGCGAGTCGCAACACACGCCGTCGACGCAGAACCCGGTCGTGCAGTCCGCGGGGGTCTTGCAGAGCTGCGCGCTGCCGACGACCTTCGGGCTCCCTTCGGGGACCGGCGCGACGGGCGGCACGCCGAGATCTTCGACGAAGGTATCGGGCATGCCCGTGTCGAGGGGGAGCGTGCCGGTGTCGGTGGGGACCGTGCCGGTGTCCGCGGGGCCGCTGTCGACGAGCGCCGGTAGACAGAGGCCGGTCGCGACGTCACACCGCGCGGTCGTGCACTCTGCGTCCAGCGTGCACTTGGAGCGGCACGAGGTCGCGTCCGCGCAGGTCAACCCGCCGGCGCATGCGATCGCAGTCGACGCGGTGCACGTCGTCGCGGTGCCGCCGGGGCAGGTGCCGCGCGGCGTGAGCGTCGAGCCCGAGCACGCTGCGCCGGTGCCGCACGGGGTCGCGGCCGGCGCGGTGCCGCAGCTACCGACGCTGGCGGTGTTGTTGCAGCGCTGACACTCGCCCGTGCACGCGGCGTCGCAGCAGACGCCCGAGACGCAGAAACCGGAGACGCACTCCCCTTTCCACGCGCACGTCGCGCCGTTCGGCAGCGCCGAGAGGAGCTCGGTCGTGTTCGAGTTGCCGAAGCCGGCGCTCGATGCGACGAAGATCCGACCGTCGAGGAGGCGCACCGCCGCAGGCTTCTGGCGCGCGAAGATCATGTTCGGCAGCTTGGTGAACGTCGTGAAGGGCGCGACCGTCAGATCCGCCAGAGCGTGAGACCCCTCGGTGAACTGCGAGCCCCCGAGCACGACCGCGCCCTCGGGCCCGGCGACCACCGTGAGATCCGGCCGTCCGACCGCGAGGCTCGGCCCCGCGGCGAAGGTGTTCGCTGCGAGATCGTAGAGCTCGCTGGTAGAGAGCTCGGTCGTCCCCGCGCGCCCTCCGACCACGAGCGCCTTGGTGCCCGACACGCCGAGCCCGAACCGCTCGCGGGGCGTCGACATCGAGGCGCCCGCGGACCAGGTGCCCGCGGCGACGTCGTAGATCTCCGTCGTCGAGAGCGCGCTCCCGCTCGTGCCACCGATCACGATCGCCTTGTTGCCGGGGATCGCCGTGCCGAGCGCGCCGCGGCGCGGAGTGAGCAAGTTGCCTCTCGGCGTCCAGGTGTTCGCGACGGGGTCGTAGACCTCCGCCGTCGAGCTCTCGATCGATCCATCCATGCCGCCTGCGCGCAGGATCTTCCCGTCGGCGAGGACCACCCATGTGGCCGACGTGACCGGGGTCGTCGTCGCGCCGGCAGCCCATGAGTTCGCGGCGGCGTCGTAGACGCGGACCTTCCCCTCGCCGAGCACGCGCAGCTTGCCGTCGCTGCCGAACGTGGCGAAGCACTCGAACGCGAGATCGGGCATCGGCGCGCGCGCGACGAACGAGTCGGTCGCGGGATCGAACGCCTCGAACGTGTTGAACTGGATGTCGCCGCACGCGAGGTAGACCTTGCCATCCGGTGCCCGCGCGATCGCCGGGCTCGACCGAGCGACCGCCATCGACGGGCCAGGCAGCCAGACCGGATCGAGCACGATCGGGTATTCGAGCCCCGCCGTCTCGAGGATCGCGGTGACGATCCACGCGTCACGCGTCTTCGTCACCGTGAGCTCTGCGTCACGCTCGACGTGTCGCGCGTCGACGTAGAAGATCCTGCCGGTGCGGACGGCGACCTTGCCGTGCGCATCGAGCGCTTCGATCGTGGCGCCGCGCGCGCGCACGAGCGTGATCCCCTCGCCGGTGGCGAGCTCCCATCGCGCCGTGCGCGACGCGCGTCCGTCGCGGAGCACACGCGCCTCCTCGAAGCGCTCGCCGTCGTCGGCGAGCGCGAGATCCGTCGCCGGCGACACATCGGCGAAGACGTGCGCTCCGTCGACCGTCGACGCTCCCACCGGCCGCACGTCGAGCGGACGCACCCAGACCGAGCGCCAGGGATCGTCGCCGATCCGCATGGCGCCGTCGGCCGAGGAGGGCAACGGTCGTGCGCTCTTCGCGAGCCCGAGGCGCGCGAGCTCGCGGTGGCTCGCACGGATCTGCGCGACGATCTGCAGCGCCGTCGGGCGCGACTCCGCGGAAGACGAGCCCTGCGTTCCGCGATCACGCGACGAACAGGCGAGGAGCGCGACCGTCACGACCAAGAAAGCGCGGTGCATCGATCCACGATACACGTCGCCATCGCCCGTCACGCTCTCTCTCTCGTCCGCGGACGCACGGTGAGGCATGCTTCCTCCGTCATGCGCGCACTCGTCCCGGTCCTGCTCGCCGTCCTGACGACGGCGTGCGGTTGGCCATCGCATGTCTTCCGAGAAATCGAGATCGATGGCGCTCGCGACTCGATGCTCGGGTCGGACGCCGAGAGCGACGCGGCCTTCGACGGGTCGAGCGACGGGGTCGACACTCTGGATGTCACGGATGGGACCTCCCGCGATGTCCGAGCCGAGACTCCGCCGGCGACGGACTGTCCGCCGAACGCGAAGAGGGCCAACGCGTGCGACGTGCTGCAGGCGTTCCCCGGCGCGTTCGTCACGGACGGGAGAGGGGACGAGTTCTGCTCCGAGGACGGCGGCGTACCGGAAAACCCTCCGCGTCGGTTCTCGGTCGTCGAAGCGGGACGCACCGAGCCGTCCCCCGCGCCGGCGGGCTTCCCCGAGAAGGTCGAGATCCGCGCGGGCCTCGATTCGTACGGGGTGCACGTCTTCGTGAAGATCCAGGACGATCCGCGCATCCTGGTCGACCTCGCGAACCCCGTGCAGGGGGATGCGATCGAGATCTATCTCCGCGGCACCGTCACCGATCGCGGGCTCACCGGCGTGCACGAGGACGACGACGCCCACATGATCGTCATCACCCCTCCCGGCGAGACCGCCGACGGCGTGGCCGCGCTCTATCGCGGCGGAGTGCGAAGGCTCGCGATCGCCGGCGAGCTCTGGCACTCGCGTCGCGTCGCCGGGGGTTGGGAGGCCGAGCTCCACTATCCGTGGACGACGCTGAAGAACCAGGCGCAGCCCGGGATGACCGTCGGGTTCGACGTCGCGCTCGACGTCAAAGACGATCCTGCGGCGCCCGGGCGACAAGTGCGCGCCTATCTCTTCCACCAGGTCGTGATCGACTCGCCCGCATGCACTGCGGTCGGATCCGCGACCGGCGAGCCGTGGTGCGACGATCGCACGTGGTGCGTCGCCAAGGCGTATCTGCCCTGATCAGAGCGCGCCCTGATCAGAGCGCGCCCTGATCAGAGCACGCCCTGATCAGAGCACGCCTGATCAGAGCACGATCGGGAGATCGATCTGGACGATGCGCGTCGCGTTGCGCGACATCGGCGCGTCGATGCCCTGGAAGTACCCGATGCCCGGGCGCAACACGGTGCCCTCTCCGACGACGAAGGTCAGCCGCGCGCCGCCGCCGATGGTGAGCTGATCGCGGAGCGGCGGATCCTTCTCGACGTTGGCCGGCGTCGAGAGCGAGCGCTGGTAGTGCACCTCGACGTTGAGGTTCAGCGTGTCGGCGATGGCGTATCCGACGTTTGCGCCCGACGTGAGGTTGGTGCGCGTCGACTCGGCGTCGACCTCCGCGCCGCGCGCGCGGAAGAGCTGGAAGAGGGTCGCCTCGATCTGGAACGTCCACCCCGCGTCGACACGCGAGAGGCCGGCGCCGAGCGCGGTCGCGAAGTAGTTCGGCGCGAAGAGCGCGTTGTCCATCGCCTGCCGCGCGTAGACGCCGGCCCCGAGCGCGGCCCTGCTCTCCTTGTCGGGCGCGTCGCCGCCCCCCTCGCCGATGGGAAACGCGACCGCGACGAAGATCGGCACCCGCGTCTTCGGCGCGACCTCCGGCGCGTAGAGCGCGAAGACGGCGGGATTCGCGAGGCCCGAGCGCTGGGGCGCCCCGCTCGGCGTGTTCATCGCGAGCCCGAGGCGCGCGTAGATGCCGAGTGACTTCGCGATCACGCCGCCGGCGGTGAACGTCGGCGCCACCGTCGTCGCCGTCGAGTCGAACGCGACCGCCGTATCGAGGCGCATGAGGTTGGGCGGCGCCCACGGTCGCACCGCGAACGCGAGCGAGAACTGCGCGCGCTTGGGAGGCGGGGGCGCTTCGGCCGCCGCGACCGGCAATGGCAGGAATGTCAGTATGCCGACGGCGGCGAGCGTCCTCACTTCTTGTCGAGCAAGCCGTGCCGGCGCGCGAGCTCGGCCAGGTACTTGCGATCCAGTTGTGCCTCGCGCGCGGCGGCCGAGGCGTTGTTGCCGTGTCGCTCGAGGAGCCACGCGAGGAAGCGCCGCTCGAAGAGCGCGTCGACGCGCCCCTTCGCCTCGCGCCAGGCCATCCCGCCGCGGAAGCGGAAGACGTCCGACTCGTCGACGTCGTCGCTCGCGGGCTGGATCTCGACGACCCGGATGATCGTCTCACCGCTCGCGCGCGCCACCAGCGCCGCGCGTTCGAGCACGTTCCGCAGCTCGCGCACGTTGCCCGGCCAGTCGTGTGCGCGGAGCTCGCCGAGCGCTTCGGCTGCGAGGCGCAGTGGGCTCTGGTTCGAATGGCCCCCGTCGGCGTTGAGGATGCGGATCGCGAGCGCGTCGAGATCGTCGAGGCGCTCGCGGAGCGGCGGCACCTGGATCGGCACGACCGCGAGGCGGAACCACAAGTCCTCGCGGAACTTCCCCTGCTTCACCATGCGGGGCAGATCCTTCGTCGTCGCCGCGATGACGCGCACGTCGGTCGCGATCATCTTGTTCCCGCCGACGCGCTTGATCTCCTTCGCCTCGAGGGCGCGCAGGAGCTTCGGTTGCAGGTCGATGGGGAGCTCGCCGAGCTCGTCGAGGAACAACGTCCCGCCGGCCGCGCGCTCGAAGGCGCCTGCGCGGGCGTTGACCGCGCCGGTGAACGCACCGCGCTCGTGGCCGAACAGCTCGCTCTCGATCAACGTCGGCGCGATGGCGCCGCAGTCGAGCACCTCGAGCGGACCTTTGTTGCGGGCGCTCGTCTCGTGGATCGAGCGCGCGAGGACGTCCTTGCCGGTGCCGGTCTCCCCCATCAACACGACGGTGGCGTTGGTGCGGGCGACGCGCGCGAGGATGCCGAAGATGCGGCGCATCGCCAGGCCGTGGCCGATGGCGAACCCGAACTGCGGCAGATCGCTCGGCGCGATGGCGATGCCCGACGGCTCGACGCGGATCAGGAGCTCGACGTCGCCGGCCTTGAGGATCGTCCCCGGCTCGACGAGCGCCTCCTTCACGCGGGCGCCGCCGACCTTCACGCCGTTCGTGCTGCCGAGGTCTCGGACCTCCAGTCCGGAGGGGGTGCGGCCGATGGTCAGGTGGTAGCGGGAGACGGTGTCGTCCGTGATGACGAGGTCGTTGTCCTTGGCCTTGCCCACGCGCATGGTCTCGCCGATCTCGCCGGGAACGCGGGCGGAAGCGCCGCGCTCCACGCCCGAGAGCACCGTCACGATCGCCCCATCCGGGGATACGTGGCCGTGCTCCGCGGTACGCGTCTCCTCGAGCTCGCCGGGGCCGGGGCGCACCATACGGTCGGGAGCATACCGGACCGGGCCTGGGTTTTGCGGCCTCTCGTCGGGGGTGAAGCGGCCGTCGCGCCGTCCTCTGCTACGCTCCTGGACGTGACCACCCTGCAACCCGGCGACGTCATCGGCGGCCGGTACCGGCTGCTGCGCGTCATCGGCGCGGGGGCCATGGGCGTGGTGTGGAGCGCGCGGAACGAGTCGACCGAGCGCGATTTCGCCGTGAAGCTGATGATGCCCGAGGCCGCGAAGGATCCGCAGCGCCTCTCGCGGTTCTTCAAAGAGGCGAAGCTCGCAGGGCGGCTTCGCCACCGCTGCATCGTCGAGGTGTACGACCTCGGCAAGATCGAGGACGGGCCGCACCAGGGCGCGCCCTATCTCGTGATGGAGCTCCTCGATGGCGAGCCGCTCGACGGTCTCTTGCGTCGCATCGGCAAGTTCCCCGCCGGCACCGCGCTCCGCATCGTGGCCGACGTCGCGCGCGGCCTCGCGGTCGCGCACGCGCAGGGGATCGTCCATCGCGATCTCAAGCCGGCGAACGTCTTCCTCCATCGCACCCTCGAAGGCTTCACCGTCCCCAAGATCCTCGACTTCGGGATCTCGAAGCTCCTCCCGGGCGCCCTCGCGCGCGAGAGCTTCAACCCGCAGGAGACCACGATCGGCACCATCCTCGGCTCGCCGGCGTACATGAGCCCGGAGCAGACGTCGGGAGAGGATCTCGACGCGCGCGCCGACATCTGGTCGCTCGGCGTCGTCCTCTACAAGGCGCTGAGCGGCGCGCTCCCCTTCTTCGGGGGTAGCTTCACGAACCTGATGCTCGCGATCAACACGACCGATCCGAAGCCGCTCGAAGAGCGGATCCCGGGGCTGCCGCAGGAGGTCTACGCGCTCGTGAATCGGTGTCTCTCGCGCCGTCGCAGCGAACGATTCCCGACCGCGGCCGCACTCGCGGACGCGATCGACGCCGTGCTCGACGAGCACGAGCTACCGGTGCTCGAGCTCTCGCAGGTGGTCGGCGAGATCGTGCCGATCCCCTCCGAGCACATGAAGACGCTCGAGCTCCACGAGCTGCGTGGCGGTCCCGGCAGCGGCAGCTCGGCGAGCATGCGTTCGAGTGCGACGCGGCCCCTCTCGTCGACGGGTGACGACATGCCGCTCGACGAGACGCGCGCGGTGTCCTCGGACATCATCACGCGCGACGCGCGCGACGGGGTCGACGGGACGGTCCGCACGAGCGTCCTCGAGCTCGGACCGGGGATTGAAGCCTCACGCCCGCTCGAGAGCCCGCGTCGCCGTCGTGGGCTCGTTGCGCTCGTAGCCTCGGGGTTCGCGCTCGCCGCGCTCGCCGCCGTGGCTGCGCGTCCTCGTCCGTCCCCCGCACCGGCCGTCACCGCCGCCGCACCGCGCGTCGAGATGACGACTGCGCCGATGCCGATCGTCGTCGAGCCGCCCGCGCCGCGCGCCGAAGCGGCGACGAGCACGATGCCCTCGACGAAGCCGAAGGTCTCGAGCCCGAAGCACGCACCCCCGAAGCCGAAGAATTCCGCCGCGCCGCACGAAGGACTGGTCCGTCCGGGCTTCTGATCGATGCGTGCTCGCGCGTGTCTCGTTGCCGTCGTGTTGTCTCTCTCCTCTGCCGTCGTCGCGCAGGCCGACGACGTGCCTGCCGCGCGGAAGAACTTCGAGCTCGCGATCCAGCACGAGGAGAAGGGGGACTGGGCGGGCGCGCTCGTTCTCATGCGCAAGGTCGCGCTCGTGAAGACGAATCACATCGTCCGCTTCCACCTCGCGCTCTGCCTCGAGAAGACCGGCAAGCTCGTCGAGGCCTTGAACGAGTTCGCGCGCGCGAAGGTGATGGCCGAGAAGGACGGCGGCACCGACGCCGATCTCACGATCGCGAACGCCGGCAAGCACATGACCGCGCTGCGGGCGCGCATCCCGTCGGTGTTGGTGAAGCGCCCTGCGATCGACGGCGTGACGGTCACCATCGACGGTGAGTCGGCTCTCTTCGACGCGGCGATGCCGGTGGATCCCGGCGAGCACGCGATCGAGGTGCGGGCACCCTCGCGAAAGCCCTTTCAAGCCAGCGTGACTGCCGTCGAGGGCGTGACGACACCGATCGCGATCGAGCCGACGTTCGCGGCAGAGAGCACGACGACGAAGGCGCCCATCGCGACGACGAAGCCGCGGGTGCCGGACGTCGCGACGCCGAGTCGCACCGTGCCGTGGGTGCTCGGTGGGATCGGCGCCGTGACGCTCGTCGGCGCCGGCGTCGCGTACGGGCTGCGGGCGTCCGCGCTGTCGGAGCTCGATGCGACGTGCAACGACGCGCGCGCCGCCTGCGATCCGGCGAAGTCGGCGCTGGAGGATCGCGGCCGGACGTACACCATCGCGGGGAACGTGCTGCTCGGTGTCTCAGCGGTCGCGATCGTATCGGCGGTCACGTGGGTCGCGCTCGAGCCGTCGCGCGCTCCGGGCCCCGCGGTCGCGGTGGTGCTCGGCCCGTGGTCGGGGCTGCGCGGGACGTTCTGAGCGCGACTCTGCCCATCGTGCGCGGGCCGCACGATGGCCAGCTCGTCGGGCGCGGTCGATCGTCAGCCGCCGCGAGCGCCGCGAGCTCGTGCGCGAACTCGTGCTCGGCGTGTCGTCGCTGGACGTTCTCGGTCTCAGTCGCGGTCACAGGCGGATCTCCGCCTGCACGATCGCACGGACCCGCACGACTTCGAAGGCGTCTTCGGCCATCCCGCACTTCGCGGATTGGCGAGCACGAGCTTGCAACGACGAGGTCGCCACGCACCGCAACCGGCGCGGCGATTGCAGTCGGTGGGGGCAACATGAACATCACGGCGAGATCGAACCACGCGCCTCGTCGAGCCGAACCAGCATCGCCCGCGGAGCGCGCACGAGCGGCGCGCATCGGCAGCATCCTCGGCGTCGCGTTCGGCCTGCTCGGCGGCTTCCTGGAAGCCGGACAGTACGCCGTCGGCGATGTTGCGTCGCGGCGGTACGCCATCTGGGCTTGGTGCGTTCCGATCAACGCCGCATTCGGCTTCCTCTTGGGACGCCTCTTCGGCAAACGTGTCGCTGATGGTCACGGTCGAGGCGAGTCGGGTGTGGCCGTCGCGGTGTTCACTCTGATCGGCGCGAACGCTTGCTTGTTCGTGGCCGCACACCTTTGGAGGAAGGCCTTCGGCGCCGGGCTCTGGTACGAACCCTCGACGCTCTTCCAGCTGGGGCCGTTCGTCCACGCGGTCTTCGGCCTGCCCGTCGCGATCGCGCTCGGACTCGCCTGGGGTGGGTTACTCGAGCTGTTCCTCAGCCGACGCAGCTCGTCGCCCATCTAGACTCACCCCTTCGAGACGACGAGCGGCTGAGCGCGGTTCGCGCTGACGTGGAGCCATTGGCCCCGCAGGTCAGGCCGAGCTCGGAACACGAGATGCCGACGAAGTCGAACGTCGTGAGCTCGTCACCGGGCGGAGTCTCACGGAGCGCGAAGGTCCCCGGCGTGTCCCAGACACGGAGCACGCGTTGCCCCGCGACGAGGCCGTCGACCTCGGCGATCGTGCAGTACGCGCGCAGGGACTTGTTCTTACCCTCGAGGCGTCCGATACGGCCAGCCCACGCAGCGACGTTCTCCCTCCCCGCCGGCGTGGTCAGCGGCTTGGTCCGTGACGCAGGGCCCGAATCGAACTGCCGGTCGCGCACCGCCCACACCGCGCGGCCCTGCGCGCTCGGCAGCACGACGGCCGCGAACCCGATGGCCGCGATCGGAAACGACACCAAAAGGATGAACGCGGTGTGTCGCCCGGTGCGCTTCCACTCCATGGTGTGTCCTTCGTACAGCAATCGAAGAACTTCGTGGGCGACGGGCGACGCCGAGGTCGGATCTCGATGATATGCAAGCACGGGTGGTCGACCTTCGCGCGACGCTCGCGGCTCGGAGTACCTCAATCGGTCTGGTTCCAGCGTAGACGCGCGCGCGCCTTCGCCTCGAGCGTGAGCGACTCGAGGTGGATCGTCGTCCGGACCCAGGTCCCCGGCGCCACCGGCTCCCCTGCATAGCCGATCACGTTCACCAGCGTCTTCGTCGCGGGGCGGAGGACGCCGTCCCACGGCTGCCCGTCACCGCCTGCGACGTACCAGCGACTGACGGGGAGGGGCGTGTCGCCGGTGAGCGTGGGCTCTCGCAGCGTGACGTCCGCGGTGCCCGTGTTCTCGAGCTCGAGCCGTAGGACGAACGTCGCGCGGAGGAACTTCTGCTTCCCTTTCACGAGCTCCGTCGACTCTCCGTGGAAGATGAAATCCGCGCGCACCTTCGTCGGTCCGATCGCGCCGGAGAGGCTCTCGCGGACCGGTGGCATCGTCGTGAAGCGGGCGGGACCCTTTCGATCGAGCTCGGTGCCGTACGCGAGGAGGCGCAGGCGGTGGCGCACCATGCGATCGGTGATGTAGCCGGCGTCCTCTCGCTCGCCGATGGTGCTCAGTGAGTCCTCGATCGCGCGCAGCGCCTCGTCGCGCGGGAGCACGTGGAGCTCTGCGACCATGTCCTCGGAGTGATCGCACCCGCACGGGCAGCCGCCGAAGCCGCCCACGGTCCCGAGCCCCTCGTCTGGCGCCGGGCCGTGCGGCGATTTGTCGATCTCGTTCTGGAAGTCGATGGGATACGTGACGGTGACCTTCGTGCCGCCCTCCGGCTCGGGGAACGAGAGCGTGCGAAACACGCCCGCCACGCACTGCGAGACCGGTTTGTCCGCCAACGAGCCGCCAATGTTCGTGACCGTCGCGACCGCGCCCGTTGCGTCGATGACGAAGCGCACGCTCACCGTCCCCTTCAGTGACGCGTTCTTGGCGAGGCCGCGCTCGTAGCAGACGCGGAAGCGCGGGAAGTTCGCGCGGATGATCCGCTTGATGATCTCGGGAGGGAGTGGACCTTTGATGTCGGTGCCCGTCTCGATCATCGTCACGATCCGCCTCGGCGCGACGGGAGGGGCGGCGGCGTCCGCAAACGCGGTCGCGGACGGCGCGATGGTCGCCGACGCGACTGCCGTGGACGCGACGGTCGTCGGCGTGGTCGCTGCCGAGGCGACGACCGGCTTCGCCGCCGGATCCTCGTGCACGTCGACCCTCTTGCTGCAACCGCAGGCGAGGAGGAACGTCAGGACGAGCGGCGCGCAGCGGAGATCGTTCATCGCGCGATCGTCGCGAACGGCGGACGCTCGTCAATCCGACTCACGAGAGGGTGTGTGCTGCAACGGCACCTGCTTGCTCCGCAACCTCGGCACCAAGCCGCGCGAAGCGCCGGCCACCGCGCCCGAAGACCGCGCCAGAGCCCGTGAAGATCTAGCGGAGCGCGGACGTCCGAGGAGCGTCAGCGGTTCCGGCAGGCGCCCAGATACCAGTCGAGGTAGTTCGCATTGCCGCAGGTCCAGTGGGTGCCGAAGTTGCTGCAACAGCTGCTGTGATGCTCGGCGCAGTAGCGCACTATCATCTCCGCGTCGGAGATCGGCGTCGGAGCGCAGCGCGTGTCAGGCGTGGCGTCGGGTGTCGGAGAGTGCGGTGGCGCCGCAGCGTCCACCTCCTCGACGGCGGCAGGGTCCGGCGTGACGTGCGGCGCCGAGGTAGTGCGCGCACACGCCGCGAAGCCGAGGAGCATGGAGACGATCGCGGTGCGCACGAATAGGCGAACGCCAACACCCCCACGGTCATTCCGCGACGCGATCCGACGAGCGGCGGAGGAATCATTCGGCGGCCGCCGAATGAT
>JBKJQC010000379.1:0-7468 GCA_046593995.1 Polyangiales bacterium | reverse complement strand
CGGCGCTTTCGGCTCCTCCGGCTCGCTGCCGACCGCGACCGATTTCTTCGGGGCCTTCTTGGGGATCGCGCCGGGCACGCGCACGAGCCGTTCGATCCACCGCCGGAGTGCCTCGCGCGCGTGCCCGGCGCGATCCCGAAGAAGCAGCCGAAGAAGACGCTTCCCGGAGTTGGGGGCGTGGGTACCGAGCCGGAAGGATCCCAAGCGCCGGCGATGGACCCGGTCAAGGCGTACATGGCCGAAGCGTGCAAGGACGACGCGGCGATCGGCGAGCTCCTCGCGGGGCTCGGTCGACTGAACCTGCGCGAGCGGACGCTCGTGGTCGTCACCGCCGATCACGGCGAGACGCTGAGCGCGGAGCACGAAGGCATCGCCGAGGATCTCGATCAGGTGAACACGCGGTTCCACCACGCGTTCGGCATGTGGGAGGAGACGACGCGCATCCCCATCGTGCTGTCGTTGCCTGGCGTGCTCCCCGAGGGGAAGGCCGTCGACGGCCGGGTCACGAACCTCGATCTCGCGCCGACGATCCTCACGCTCGAGGGGCTCGAGCGCGACCCGCGTCAGAAGGGGATCGATCTCGTCGCGCTCGCAACCGCCGGTGCAAAGGCGCCCGAGCGCCCCATCGTCACGCTCGGACGCGCGAGCGCCGCGGTCTTCTGGGGTAGGTATCGCTACGTGTCGCGCGAGCGCGAGGCGCAGAAGTGGACCGTCGGACACGGCGAGTCGAAGGAGACGGTGACCATCCGCGAGGAGCTCTTCGACCTCGTCGACGATCCGGGCGAGACGAAGAACCTCGCGCACGTCGCCGCGTTCGCGCCGCTCGTCGAGGAGATGAAGGCGCGCTTGCGCGCTGCGCTCGACGGCGCAGACACCGCGGATCAGCAGGCCGAGCCGAGCGGCGCACCGCCGAAGATCCAGATCCGGTTCGCCGGCGGAGGCGCGCTGCGGCGAGTGCACGCGACGTTCACTGCGACCGGCGCGACCTCGCTCTCGGTGAGCGGCGTGGGGATTCCCGCCGAGGCGATCCGCGTGACGCACGTCGGCGACTTGCACACCTTCGAGCTCGCGACGACGACGGCCGCCGACGCGCTGGTCGGCGTGGACTTCACGGTGGTTCCTCCGAGCGTCCCCGTGCGCTGGACGTTCAGCTTCGACGACACGCCGCTCGGCGACGAGGCCGTCTTCGGCGGCGTCCTCGGCGTCACCACGCCGGGGCTCGCGAAGGGGTTGTTCGAGCCGGCCTCGCGCATCGCCGTGGGCGCGCGCGCATTGCCGTTCATCGATCCGACGATCGACCGTGGCGTCTTCGTCGTGCGGCTCGGAGCGCGCGAAGGGCTGCCGCCGGAGCGCACGACGTCCAACGCGGGCGCCGCGGCCGCCGAGGTCCAGAGCGCGCTCAAACAGTGGGGCTACGCGAAGTAGACCGTAGACCGTCTTCAGCCGGGCCGGTGTCCGCGCACCAGCTCCCAGCAGCCGCGCGCGTCGAGGAGCGAGAGCGCGATGTTGCCGAACGTGATGCGATCGCCGAGCTTCACCGGGACCGGCTCCTTCGGCTTGAGCGGGAGGCTCCGGAGCTTCGTGCCGTTGCGCGAGCCCGCGTCGACGAGCTCGAACGCGCCATCGACCTCACGGAAGTAAGCGTGGAAGCGCGACACCGTCGAGTCTCCGACGACGACGTCGTTGTTCGCGGTGCGGCCTACCGTGATCATCGAGGGGAACGCGTGCTGCACTTTGCGCAGCGGGACCGCGAACGCGCGCTTCGGGAGCTGCGCCGCCGCCTGCGCGACGGCGGCGTCGTTCACCGCTTGGGTGTCGATGCGCTGGAGCGCGCGCATGCCGAGCATCGTCTTGCCCGGCGCGGTGGGGACGTCGATCTTCGGCTCACCGACGAGGAAGGCGAACGGATGGCGAGCGACGAACTCGGCGAGCGGCTGCGTCTGCGCCAGCGCGACGAAGTCGATGGTCGGTGAGCCGATCTCCACCTCGAGAGTCTACTCGCGCGGCGCTCACGGGACACCGGTCAAAAAAATGCAGACTACGGTCGCGCTCGCCGGCGTGGTAGGGGCTTCAGTTCGCCTCGTTCAGCTCGCCCTGGATCACTTCGCGGGCTTCCACCCCGACGGCCGCCGCGTTGGTCCACCCGCGTGGTTCGTCGGCGGGAGCGTACGTAGGTAGCGATAGATGCTGCGGACGTCGTCGTCGGTCATCTCGGCGAAGTTCTCCCACGGCATCGTCGAGCTCGTGAAGCTCGGTCCGCCGCGGAACCGAGCGAGGAAGGCGTCCTCGCTCCAGCTCGTGATGTGCCCGGTCTCGCCTCAGAAGGTACGCCGATCGTGTACGGGTCGATAGGTCGATAGGTCGAGGGCTGCTCGCGCCGGTCAGTTCGCGGAGGGGGAGGCCTCGCGCTGGCAGCGGTCGATCGGTTCGCCGCCCATCGTCCAGCCGCGTCGCTCGCACACGTAGAGCCCGACGTGCTTGCAGGCGTGCACGCGGTACGTGCTCGCACCGAGCGCCTCGATGACGATCGTCTCGCGTGGGCAGTGGAGCTCGTTCGCGACGCGGGTCCGGAGCGAGCTCGCGACGGTGGGCATCGTGGGCGCGCACGCAGCGAGGAGGAGCAGGGGGAGGCAGCGCACGTCACGGGCCGAGCATCCGGTGTACCACCGACCCTGCGCCGAAACTCGCGGGATGCCGTGCGACTTTCCGCCGCGTCCAGGTCGGCGCGTCGCAGTTTCAGGTCGGGCCGACGACCTGGTTCCGACCGCCGCCCTTCGCCTGGTAGAGGCGCTGATCGGCGCGCGCGACGAGCAGATCTCCGTCGACGCTCTTCGGGGCTTCTCCGGAGTAGAGCTCGTTCAGCGTCGCGATGCCGAACGACGACGTGATCGGGATCGCGCCGCCACCCCAGGGGATGTTGAGTCGCTCGATGCCGCGTCGCAGGCGGTCGGCAAACATGACGGCGTTCTGCGCGTCGATGCCGCGGGCGAGGAGCGCGAACTCTTCGCCGCCGACGCGCGCGAACACGTCCTCGGTGCGGATCGCCTTCATGATCGCGGACGAGATCGCCTTGAGCACGGCGTCCCCCGCCGGATGCCCCCAGGTGTCGTTCACGCGCTTGAAGAAATCGATGTCGAGCAGGATCAGCGAGAGGTGGCCGCGGTGGCGGAGCGCGTGGCTGATCTCGGCCTTGAGCCGCTCCTGGAAGTGCTTGCGGTTGTACGCGCGCGTCAGGGGATCGCGTACGGCGCTCTCGTAGAGCTGCTGCTGCAGCTGCGCCTCGAGATCGTCGAAGTACGAGAAGCGGACCACGACCTCGGTGCCGACCTGGATGCGGTCGCCGTCGTTCAGCTTGCGGAAGGAGACGCGCTGCTCTTCGACCCAGGTGCCGTTCGTCGATCCGAGGTCCTCGAGGATGAACTCCGCGCCCTGACGGACGATGCGCGCGTGCTTGCGGGAGACGCCGTCGCTGTCGAGATGGACCCCGCTCTGCGGGCCGCGTCCCATGACCGTCTCCTCGTTCGTCAGCTTGAACATCTCACCGGCACGCGCGCCGGCCATCACGGTGAGATACGCGTGCTTGATCTGCTGCTCGTGCTTCGGACGATACGCCGGGGCACCGACGATCGTTGCGCCGACGCGGGTCTGCTCCCCCTCGTCGTCGTACGAGTCGCCGAGCTGCGGCGGCATCATCGAGGAGAGGAGGAAATCTCCCCCGGGGTTCGAGCGGGGCGCCGGGACCGGATTCATCGCCGGATTCATCGCCGGATTCATTTGGGGCGTCGGCGGAACGGGCTGGGGCGGCGCGGCCTGGTAGGGCGCCGGCGCTGGTCGACCATGGCCGAACGCGCCGGGGGGCACGGGCACGTTGCCGAACGCGGGGTGGAACGGGACCGTCCCGGTCCGCTTGAGCGCGCCGTCGGTGATGCTGCCGTCCATCCCGCGGTGCGGCACGTCCACGAGGGGCGTGTGCTCGTCGACGTCGATCTCCTCGAGATCGTCTTCCATCGGCTCGGCGCGCGGATCGGGCCGCTCGGGCATCCGTTGACCGCTCGGACTGCCGGGGCGCGGGACGCCGGGGCGCGGGGGCTGCTTGGGGAAGTCGGCCATTAGCGGGCGCCTGGGCAGATCTTGGGGGCGGAGTACGCGGGGAGTGCGTCGATGGTCGCGCGGTCGAGCTTGTTCTCGTCCGAGATCTTCTTGAACAGCGTCACCGCCAGCGTCGGCGTCCTCGTCCGCGAGGGGGAAGCATAATCGATCCGGAAGAGGCCGAAGCGCGGGCAATAGCCGCGGTCCCACTCGAAGTTGTCGGTGAGCGACCAGTAGTAATAGCCCCGCACGTCGACGCCGTCCTCGCGGATCGCGGCGGCGACCTCCCACAGGTGCTCGGTGAGGTAGCGCGACTTGTTCGTGTCCTGCGAGTCGCCGATGCCGTTCTCGGTGATGTAGACGGGCAGGTCGTATTTCTTGAGCTGCTTGATCGCCATCCGCAGACCGTGCGGGAAGATGTCCCAGTGCATGTCGGTCTTCGGGAGATCGGTCGGCAGCGCTTCGTAGCCGGGGACTCCGCCGATGTACTTCAGCTTCAGGCGGCCGGAGATCGTCGAGACGCCGTAATAGTTGAGGCCGAGGTAATCGACGGTGCCCTTGTAGAAGGGGTCGGCCTTCTTGTCGTTCGGTCCATCGAGCTTGCCGTCGAGATCGTCGTCCCAGTCACCGAAGACGAGCGCGTTGTACATCCACTCGTTCCACACGTAGTTCGTCTTGGTCGCAGCATCGATGTCCTGCTGCTCGCAGACGTTCTCCGGATAGAAGACGCGGTTGTGCTTCGCGATGGAGACCCACGCCGCGTGCCCCGAGCCGGCGTCCTTCGTGTCGCCTTCCTTCAGGCCGTGATAGCCGGCGACGTGCGCCTTCACGAGCTTCTTCGCGGCGCTGAACATGCGATCGATGTCGAGCGGCGGCCCTGGCGGATGTGCGCCAGCGAGGTAGGCGCCGACCATCAGCACGAGGGGCTCGTTGATGGTGATCCAGTCGTCGACCTCGCCGCCGAACTCCTGCCCCGCCCACTTCGCCCATTCGCCGAAGAGCGGCGCCATCTCGTCGCGCTCGAAGGTCTGCGGCTCCCTCGGCTTCGTGATGTCGTCGAGCCAGTCGGGGGTCGCGAAGTGGTGGATCGTCACCATCGGGTGGATCCCCGCGTCCTTCAGCGCCTTCAGGATCTCGTGGTACTTCGCGACGCCCTCCGCGTCCGGGGTCTTGTTGGCGAAGGACTCCCGTGTGGGGAAGAGGCGCGCCCACTCGATCGAGAACCGGTAGGCCTTCGCGCCCGCGGCCTTCAGTGCGGCGATGTCTTCCGCGACGTGCGCGAACGCGTCCGGCCCGTCGTCGGGCTTCGCGCCCCCCGCGACCTTGCCGCTCACGTTCGCCCATTGCCACCAATCCGCGTGGACGAGACCTTTCTCGATCTGCATCCCGGCCGATGCGGCGCCCATGAGGAACCCCGTCGGCAAGGTGGCGGTCGTGCCTGCGCTCGGCGTGTAATGCGGCACCGTGGCGCCGGGGATGCACAGATCCGCTTCGGCCGCGGCGTCCGCGACTCCGCCGCCCGTCGGCGTGTCCTTCGACGAGCAGGCCGCTCCCGAGACGATGGGGGCGACCCCGAGGAGAAGCGGCGCCAACGCTCCCAGTCGCAGCATTCCTCGCAAAGGTACCGGAGATCGTCGCCGATGGGGAGACCGCTCGGGTAGGGGGGGACATTTGCGTCGGCTTGCTCAGGCTCGGGAGCGCGCGACGACGAGATCGCGGGAGCGCTGGCGAACGCCCGACGATCGCGACATCGCACCGAGGGAATGGGACGGGTTACACTGGTGGTCGCATGAATCTGGCCCGAACGCTCATCCGCGGGAGTCTGCTCGCTTCGACCCTGCTGACCGCTTGCGCGAGCGGCTCGAGCGCGAAGGGGACCACGGGAGCCGCGCACCCGCTCGCCCGGAAGGTCGCGCCGGACGTCGCCCTGAAGCTCTCCGGAGGCGGTGAGTTCCACCCGAAGGACGCCCTCGGCAAGGTGCTCGTGCTCGACTTCTGGGCGACGTGGTGCCAGCCCTGCAAGGCCTCCTTTCCCAAGGTCGACGCCGTGTACAAGAAGCTCGCCGCGAAGGGACTCGAGGTGGTGGCGGTGAACGAGGACGAAGATCCGAAGGGCGTCGACGCGTTCGTCAAGGAGACCGCGGTCACCTTCAAGATCGCGTTCGACGACAAACAGCTGGCCGCGGAGGCATTCGGCGTCGAGACGATGCCTTCGTCCTTCGTCCTCGACCGTAAAGGCGTCATTCGCTACGTCCACGCCGGCTACCACCCGGACGACTCGGCGACGATCGAGGCCGAGATCACCGAGCTCCTCGCCGAAGCGCCCTGAAGCGGTCCAGGGTCTAGGGTCCAAGGACTACGGCCCGAGACCAGTCGTCGTCAGTCGGCGTGAACTTTTCAGTCTCGACCGAGCCGCCGACAAACAGGGAGCCGGGGAGCCGGGGAGGCGAGAGGGAGGAACCAGAGGTCTGCCGGACGAGGCGTCGACGTCGATGACACCATGGTCGCCAAAACGTCGATGTCCGCGCGCGGCAGCACATGGTCGACCTCCCTCTGATCTCCTCGCCTCCCCGTCTCCCTGTTGGTCCATCGTGGAGGCGAGCGAAAGATTCACGACCTCTCAGTCGTCAGTCGTCAGAGACGAGACGAGACGACGCCAGACGAGCGGCCTCTCCAGCTCGGGCTCGGGCTCTGGCTCGGACTGACGACTGACGACGGACGACTGACGACGTCTTGCGCTGGCCCTAGACCCTGGACCCTGGACCCTAGACCGCGGACCATACGTGCTACCGTGGAGGGCGCATGACGGAGGCGAAATCGGGGGCGATGCGACCGCCGCCACCGCCGCGGAAGCCGGCCGTCGCACCGCCGCCCCCTCCGCTGCCGAAGTTCGCGGAGGTCGCGGCGCGCATCGACACGGGCGAGCCGACGACGCGCGAGATCTCGGTCGCCGCCCACATGCCGTTGCCCGCGCCGCTGGCGCCGCCGGTGCGCTCGTCCGGTCCCGTGATCACGAACAGCGAAGCGGCCGGGCCGACGTCGGGCTCGATGATGCTCTCGCCGGTGAGCGTCGACCTCTCGAAGGTCTGCCCGAAGTGCCTCAGTCGCTACCAGAACGACTTCAACGTCTGCCCGAAGGATGCGACGCCGCTCGAGCTCGCGCCGGAAGAGGCCGATCCGCTCCTCGGCCAGATCCTCGGCGGGACGTATCAGGTCAAGCGCGCGCTCGGTGAGGGCGGCATGGGCAAGGTGTACGAGGCGAGCCACATGCGGCTCTCGTCGCGGCGCTTCGCGGTGAAGGTGCTGCACGCCGAGTATGCCCGGCACGCGGACGTGCTCTCGCGCTTCCAGCGCGAGGCCGAGGCGGCCGCGTCGATCG
>JBKJQC010001132.1:0-20624 GCA_046593995.1 Polyangiales bacterium | reverse complement strand
CGATCGCAAGGTCGGCGAGGCCGTGTTCCTCGCGTATCAACGCGGCGCGCGCTTCGACTCCTGGGAAGAGCACCTCGATCTCGCGCGCTGGCGCAAGGCGTTCGAGGACACGGGCATCGCCGTCGAGAAGTACCTCGGCACCATCCCGCTCTCGGCGCGCCTCCCCTGGACGCACATCGACGTCGGCCTGGAAGACGGGTTCCTCGCCAAGGAGTACCGCAAGGCGCTGAAGGATCAGCTCTCCCTCCCGTGCGGCAAGGCGGCGGGCATGTTCGTGCACCACACGAACGTCGCCGAGACCGTCGCCGATCCGCGCAAGCTCGTCTGCTACGACTGCGGCGTCGCCTGCGATCTCTCCGCGATGCGCGAGGAGCGCCTCGACTACCTGAAGAAGCTCGGCGCCGAGGCTCCGGCCGTCGTCGATCCCGAGAAGCGTCGCGCGCGTCGCCCCGACGGCAAGCCGAAGGTGAAGTTCACCCAGGGCGAGGCACGTCGGTATCGCTTCCGCTTCCAGAAGGTCGGTCCGACCGCCTTCCTCTCGCACCTCGATCTCCTGCGCGCGCTCCCGCGCGTGTTCCGCAGGCTCGAGATCCCGCTCATCTACTCGCAGGGCTTCCACCCGAAGCCCGATCTCACGTTCGGCCCGGCGCTCTCGCTCGGCGTCGCGAGCCTCGCCGAGTACATCGACGTGAAGATCGGCGCCGACGTGGCGATCGAGGGCCTCGTCGACGCCCTCGCGGACAACGCGCCCGACGGCCTGATCTTCGAGGGTGCCGTGAAGCTCGGTCCGAACGACGCGTCGATCGCCAAACTCCTGACGGACGAGGCGCACGCGCGCTACGTGGTCGGCGTCGCGCGCGCCGCGTTGCCGCACCTCGGTCTCGTCTCGGCGCCCCACGGCGACGACTGGGTCCCGGCGCTGCGGAGCGACATCGAGGGACAGCTCGAAGGCGGCTCGCTCGTCGTGTTCCGCGACATCGACGGCCTGAAGAAGAAGATCGACGTGCGCCGCATGCTCGAGCGCGTGACCGTCGATCGCGGCGCCGAGGTGCTCGCAGCGGCGGGCTACGTCGGCGATCTCGTCCCCATCGAGATCGACGTCGCGCTCTCCGGAACGTCCGGCGTGAAGATCGCCGAAGTGGTCGAAGCGCTCCTCGGCAAGGAGACGCCCTATCGCGCCGTCCGCGCCGGCTTGTGGACGACGCGCACTGGCCGCCGCGCAGATCCGATGGATCTCGCCGCGGTGCGGATGCCCATCACCGACAAGAGATACGAGTCGCTCGACGCCGAGTGAGGCATCCACGCTCTGGGCCGCTCGCGGTGGAGGCGTGCCGGTCACGGGGTGCGGCGACCTCCCGTGCTGCGTACATCGGCGTGTCGCGCTCGGCGAGCGCCCGATGTCAGGCGCCGCGGAGCCGCGCGAGCGCCGCACGTAGCACCGCCGCGTCTGCTCGATCCTTGTCGCGCATGCCCGCTTTCGTCAGGAGAAGACCCTCGAGGCTGAGGATGCGTAGCGACCGCCCGTCCAGCTCTCGATGCTCGATGTACGGCGCAAGCTCCGACCAGGATCGGCCACACGCTGCCGGCATCACGTCGACGGTGAACTCGTCGTTGATGCGGACCGCGTACGGCCCCTCCCGCGTGAAGATGTCCTCGTCACCGGTGAGCTCCGCAGCCGCGCGATCGGGTAGCTCGGAGAGCGCCGCGATCCAGCGGCGGGCGTTGTCCGGCGAGGGGTCGACGAGGATGTCGACGTCCTCGGAGAATCGCACGAACCCATGCGCCGCAATCGCGTAGCCACCGATCAGGGCCCACGCGGCCTGATGTCGGTCGAGCTTCTCGGCGAGGGCGAGAACGTCCTCCCACGTCGCGGGACGGGTCGTCTCCATCAGCGAGTCGCCGGCGCGTTCTGCGCTTCGACGATAGCGTCCACGGTCCAGCCGTCGCGCGCGGCGTTTGCTTCCTCGTGGCTGCGGTAGACGAACACGCCTTTCGGCGCGCGCGTACGGTACCGCGCCATCTCGGTGAGCGCGGCGCGGGTCTCGCGCGACGGCGACTCGCCGATCGTCGGCGACCGCCGGTGTCCGACGACGCGCGCGAACACCTCACCGGTCAGCGAATCGCGCTTCATCGACGCGAAGTGTACTCGATACGAAGCGTGTCGGCCGCGCCGACAAAGAGGTCACTTACCCTTCCGCGTGCAGGAGTAGGTCACGAACGGGTTCTTCTCGGACACCGTGCACATGTACAGCGCCGTTTGGCCGCAGCCGGTCGCGCTCACGAGCGCTTGGTACGTGAACCCTGCGGGTGGCTCGATCTCGCGCACGACCTCGGTCTTCACCGACTTCTTCGGGCACGACGACAGGCGCGTGTGTGTCCGCGCCTCGAGCTGCGTCATGCTCTTCACGAGCCCGCAGCCGACGCTCGACATCAGCACCACCAGCACCGCCACTGCGCCGATCACTCGTCTCGGCGCAGCCGCAGATCGTGGCGCGTGGCGGGCGAGGGCAAGCACTGAGGAAAGCGCGTAGGCTCGACGTATGTCGCTACGGACGATCACGGCGGTCGGGCTCTCTGCCGGCGCAATCCTGCTCGCACCCGGGCGCGTGCGCGCCACGGTCATCGACCCGAATTTCACCGAGATCACCCACCGCTACGTCGGGAACGAGATCACGGGCATCGCGTGGGCTCCCGACGGGTCGAACCGCCTGTTCGTGATCCACAAAGGGGGGACCGTCCGCGTCGTGAAGGGGCTCCATCCGATGCCGCCGGCCGCCGCGACGCCGGGCGCCATCACGGTCAACGACTTCACCGCCATCTCGCCCATCGTGACGACGGTCGAGTGCGGGCTGATCGGGATGGCGTTCGACCCGCGCTTCGTCGACAACCAGTACGTCTATTTCTTCGTCACGGTGTCGTCGTCCGAACAGCAGATCATCCGCTACACCGCGAACGGAGACGTCGCTGCGGCGAATTCGAAGACGACGGTGATCTCTGGCTTGCCCACGCGGGGTCAGAACCACGACGGCGGCGGCTTGGCGTTCGGCCCGGACGGGATGCTGTATTGGGGGATCGGCGACCTCGGCAACAACACCGGCTTGAACAACCTCACGTCGCTCGCGGCGAAGATCGGACGTGGGAGCCCCGTCCCGGGTGCCGCGCCGCCGATCGACAACCCGCCGTTCGACGGCGCAGCGACCAACAACCGATACGTGTGGGCGCGCAACGTCCGCAATCCGTTCACGATGACCGTGCAACCGAGCACGGGGTTGCTCTGGGCGAACGTCGTGGGCGACAGCTGGGAGCAGGCGTTCATCGTGCGAGCCGGCGACAACCTCGGCTACACGCGCGAGAGCCCGAACCTCCTCGCGACGGACATCAAGCCGGTGCACGCGTACCCGACGTCGAACACCGGGACGTCCGTGCAAGTGGGGACGCTGCTCGCTGCGGGCTCCTCGGGGGCGGTGCGCGCCGCCGGCCAGTCGACGTTCACCACCGCGTCGGCACACGGTCTGCGAAAGGGCACCAAGGTCTTCGTCTCGAACGTGGGGAATACGACGTTCGACGTCACCGCGCCCGGCGGCGCGTACATCACCAGCGTGCCGACCGCGACCAGCTTCACAATCACTCAAGCGGGGGCCGACGCCACGAGCGGCGGCGGGACCGTCTCGACGCCGACGGTCGGGCGCTCGCTCTCCGGCGGGACCTTCTACGACGGGTCGCAGCTCCCGTCGGAGTACCGCGGGAACTTCTTCACCGGGGACTTCGTCACCGGCCGGATGTTGCGCGGCGTGCTCGCCGGCGACAACACCTTCGCCAGCGTCGATGCGTTCGGCCAGGCGGGGGGCTTCATCGACGTCGCGGTCGGTCCAGACGGCGCGCTCTATTACGCGGCCTACGGTGGAACGGTCTACCGCGCCGCGTACAACCGCGCGAGCCAGCCGCTCGCGCTCGTCGTGTCGCAGCAGAACGTTCGTATGGGCGAGGGAGGAAGCGCCGCGTTCGCCGTCAGCCTGTCGCGCGCGCCGACGGTCGGGCAGACGGTGACCGTGAACGTGGCCCGCTCCGCGGGGGACGCGGACGTGACGGTCGCGCAGGGAGCGACGCTGACCTTCGATTCGACCAACTGGTCGACCCCGAAGGTCGTCCGACTCGCCGCAGCGCAGGACGGAGACGCGCTCGAGGACGTCGCGACGATCTCGGTCGCGTCGTCCGGTCTCGGCACCGAGGACGTGACGGTCCGTGTGACGGACGACGACGCAGCCATCGAGCTGGTTCTCAGCCGCACCAGCGTCCCCCTCGTCGAGGGAGCCAACGCCACGTTCACCGTGGCGTTGTCGGCGGCGCCTTCCGTACCGGTCACCGTGACCGTGGGGCGGACCGGCGACACCGACGTCACCGCGACGCCGCCTTCGTTCGTCTTCGACTCGTCGAATTTCTCGACGCCGGTCACGGTGACGATCGCCGCCGGCGAGGACGTGGACACCGCTGACGACGTAGCGACGATCACCCTGACCGCGGCCGGCGTGAGCCCCCAGAGCGTCGCCGTGACGGTCTCCGACAACGACAATTCCCCGCCGCAGATCACCTCGACGCCGGTGACGACGGCGGTGGTGGGCTCGGCCTACGCCTACGACGTGCAAGCGACGGGCGTCCCCGCCCCGACCTTCGCGCTGTCGCCAGGCGCGCCGGCAGGGATGACGATCGATCCGACGACGGGGATCATCGCGTGGACGCCCTCTGCGCCGAGCTCTTCGCCCGTCACCGTTCGCGCCGCAAACGGCGTGACGCCAGACGCGACCCAGACCTTCACCATCCTCGCCGCCGCGGACGCGCCTCCTCAGGCGAAGCTCACCGAACCGACCCAGGGAAGGACCGTCTCGGGCACGAACGCCGAGTTCTTCGGCGACGGGGTCGACGACGTCGGCACCGTGCGCGCCGAGTTCTCCATCGACGGCACCGTGATCTACACCGACTCGACGCCCGGCGGGCACTACCACGTCGGCGGCACGCACGTGATCTGGGACACGACGCCCCTCACCGACGGACCGCACAAGGCCCGCATGACGGTCTACGACAAGCTGAATCAAGCGGGCTTCGCGGAGGTCGACATCGTCGTCACCAATGGTGGCGATGGAGGACCGATCGACGCCGCACCGAGCGATTCCCAGGCTGGAGTCGACACCGGGGTGGTCTTCGATGCGGACGCGATCGCACCGGCGCCCGATGGCGCATCGGACTCGCCGTCTCTCGACGGCGCGTCGGACGTGACCGTCAGCGTGGACTCTGCCGCAACGCCCGATGCGATGGGCGATGCGATGGGCGATGCGATGGGCGACGTGACAGGTGACGCGTCGAGCGACGAGACTGGGGTGCCGGAGGGGACCGAGACGAGCGACGCGAGTGGATGCTCGTGCGAGACCCCGAAGCCGCGCGTACCACTTTCGTTCGGATGGATCGTCGGCGCGGCCGCTCTCGTCGCGGCGCGCTCGCGAAGGCGACCGAAGTCGACCTCTCCGACTCGGTGACCGTGGCCGCCTCGGTCGACACTCACAGCGCGCAGGTGCGGAACCCCGCGAAGACGTCGCGGCGTGCGGGCGGATAGAAGTTCCGCCAGGTCGGGCGGAGCAGGCGCGTGCGCGTCGCCCAAGAGCCGCCGCGCAAGACCTTGTGCGTGTTGAACCACGGCGCGGAGTACTCCGCGTACGGATCGACGACGAAGCCGGGGTACGGTTTGAAGTCGCCCGCCGTCCACTCCCAGACGTTGCCGAGCATCTGACGACAGCCGTGCGCGCTGTCGGTCTCGGACATCGCGCCCACGTCGATCGGGCCGTCGCAGCGCGCATCGAGGTTGCCCGGTGCAGCGCCCCGCGCGGCGACCTCCCACTCGGCTTCGGTCGGCAATCGACGCCCGGCCCAGCGGCAGTAGGCCTCGGCTTCGTACCAGGAGACGTGGAGCACCGGTCGATGCGGTCGCAGCGGGACGAACGAGCCCCATCGACGCTCGAGCCAGATACCGTCACGGCGCTTCCAGTAGACCGGATGTCCCGCGGCCCCGTCACGCGCGAGGCTCGAGCGAAAGCCGACGCCGGCCTCACTCCACAGGCGATCATCGTGGTAGCCGCCTTCGCCCACGAACGCAGCGAAGGCCTCGTTGGTCACAGGGGCGCGCGCGATCCGGAACGGCGCCACCTCGACGTCGTGTGCCCACTTCTCGTTGTCGAAGACGAAGTCCTCCGTCGGCTCGGCGCCGATGCGCACGCGACCGCCCGCGATCGCTGCGTCACCCCCGAGCGCGCCGGCGTCCGCGACGGTCGCGAACGGGAGCGGCGGCTTCTTCCAGCCATGCGTCTGGCGGGTGTAGAAAAAGGCCTCCGCGTGCATGTCCTCGTGGAACAACGCGAGCTGGTGGAAGTACGGCGCGCGCGCGTCGAGCGCTGTGAGCGCGCGGGCCAGCGTCTCTTCGAGGTAGGCGAGCGTGTGGGTGCGCGAGGGGAGCGGCAGATCCCAGCGGGTGTCATGCGCGACCTTGGCGGAGTCGTAGAGCGCGTCACCGTCCGCTCGGAGCGGCGCCGAGCCGGGGCGAACCGTCCAGCGCTCCTGGAACCACGCGATGTGGCCGAGCTCCCAGCGGAGCGGGTTCACGATCGAGAGCCGCGGGCCCATCCACTGGTCGTCGTCGAGGTCGCTCACCACGGCCAGCGTTCGAGCGCGCGCGTCTCGCAGGTCTTCGGCGAGGCCCATCGGGTTCCAGTCTAGTCTCGACCCCGATGCGCGTGGTGATCTCGTGCCCGGCGCCGCGCGGGTCGCGGCTCGGAAACCGTGTGACGGCGGTGCGCTGGCGAACCATGCTGCGCTCGCTCGGTCACGACGCGTTCATCCAGACCGGCGTCCCGACGAAGGCCTACGAGCTCATGATCGCGCTCCACGCGCGCCACGCCGCGGAGGCCATCCGCCGGTCGCGCGCGGTGAGGCCCGCGGTGCCGATCATCTTGGTGCTGACGGGCACCGATCTCTATCGCGACATCCTCGTCGACGAGGCCGCCCAGCGGTCGCTCGAGCTCGCCGATCGCCTGGTCGTCCTCCATCCGCTCGGCGTCGAGGCCCTCCCACGACGACTGCGTGAGAAGACCGTGTTCGTCCCGCAGTCCGCGCCTGCCGTTCGACGCATGCGCTCGACGAAGGGCGCGTTCGAGGTCGCGGTCGTGGGTCATCTCCGTGCCGAGAAGGATCCCTTGCGCGCGGCGCTCTCGTCGCGGGAGCTCCCGGAGGCATCGCACATCCGGATCGTGCACGCCGGCGGCGCGCTCGACGAGGAGCTGCGGCGCAGAGCGGTGAAGGAGTCACGCGACAACCCGCGCTACCAGTGGGTCGGCGAGCTCTCTCCCAGAGCGGCGCGCGCGCTGATCGCACGCGCCCGCGTGATGGTCCTGTCGAGCGTCATGGAAGGGGGCGCGAACGTCCTCAGCGAAGCCATCGCCGCCGGCACGCCGATCCTCGCATCGCGCATCGACTGCACGCGCGGGCTCCTCGGCGACGACCATCCAGGCCTCTTCCCCGTCGGCTCCACGAAGGCGCTCACCCGCCTCCTCGTGCGCGTCGAGAGCGACGCCACGTTCCGCGCCGAGCTCGCGCGCCGGAGCCGCAGCGCTCGGTGCATCGTCTCGAGCGCGCGCGAGCGCTCGGCCCTCCGTGCGCTCCTCCGCGACCTCTGAGGCCGACGGTCAGGTCTTGCGGTCGCATCTACAGCTTCGCGGGCATCGGGAAGCGCACGATCGCGGTCTTCGTGTTCGGCCAGCCGAGCGTCACGTGATAGACGAAGCCGTCCGGCGCCGTCGTGATGCGCCCCGGGTCGGGCGCCGTGGCGAACGGCAACACGTCCGAGCCATCGGCGGCGAACGACACGATGCTCTTGTCGCGGAGCTCGGCGTAGACGCGGCCGCTGTACGAATCGCGCACGACGCTCGTGACGTCACTCGCGAGCTTCACGAGGAGCTTCGGCGCGCCCGTCGCGCCGAGGATGGGTTGCAGCCACACCTCGCCGCCCGAGACGGCCACGAGCATGCGCCGCTTGTCGAACGGCGACGACGCGTGGACGCGTTGATCGTACTTGTGGAGCAGCGTCGTGCCGCCCTTCTCCAGATCCGCCGCGAAGTAATCCCCGTTCGCGTTGACGTTGCCGACGTAGAGTACCTCGTCGAGCCCCCACGAGAGCCCGTATGGACCGCCGTCGACGCAGGGCAGGCCGAACGGTCCGCTGCCCGTCGTGACGACCGACGAGGGAATGCGAAACGGGAGCGCCGAGGATGCGAAGTCGAGCTGCGCGACGCCCTGCTGGCTGCTCTGGACCGCCGTGCAGCCGCAGACGCACGTATACGTGAGCGCGACGGCCTTCAGCGTCGTGCCGAACTCGCCCTGTCGGCCACGGAGCGCGCTCACCTCGCCCATGTCGAGGTCGGTGAGGCCGGTGTGCTCGGTGATCTTACCGTTGGGATCGATGCTCCGCAGGTGATCCGGCCCCGAGATGGTGGTCACGCCCCACGCCGTGCAGCTCGGATCGAAGTCGAGATCCTGCAGACCGCCGTCGCACGCCGGTCGCGAGGGGCTGCAGCGCGTGAACAGGAAATCGTTCAGCGTCCCGACCTTGCCCGGTTCGCCGAGCGGCGCCGGCGTGCACGACGCGGTAGGTCGCTCGCAGCGGCAGCTGGTCCCCCAGCAATGGCCGTCCGCGCAATCTACGGCGCGACACGGGAGCGCGGCGTAGCAGCTCCCTCGGTCCGGATCGCACACCGTCCCCGGGCCGCAGCTGACCGCCCCGCAGGTCTCGGTCGCGCCGCTGATCACGCACGCGGCGGCCGCTCTCGCCACACATCGGCCGGGCGCGGCGTCGCTCACGTTGCACACCATCCCGTTGGGACACGGGATCGCGGTCTTCGGTCGACAGTCGTCGACGCACTGGCCGGCGCGACACGATTGGCCGGGCGCCGCGCACACCACGGTGGCGCAGCTCGCGTCGTTCGCCACCGCGTCACCGGCCTCCGAGGCGGTTTCCGCTCCCGCGTCGGGCCCGACCTCCGACTCCGCGTCGCTCGGCAGCGGCTCGGGCTCGCTGGACTTGCCGCCACACGCGCTCACGCAAACGACGAGCAGCCATCCGGCAGTGCGCATGACCGAATCATCGCATGACGTCGTGCACGCGGACACGCGCAGGCTCGGTCACTTCGTCGTGCGACTCTCGCGCTCGCCGTCGCCGGCGACGGTGAAGGAGAACTTGCTCCCCTTGCCGAGCTCGCTCTCGACCCAGATCTTGCCGCCGTGCGCTTCGATGATGGAGCGCGAGATGTAGAGGCCGAGGCCGAGCCCGCGCCGGTCGTTCTTCGCGGCCTGCCAGAAGCGCTCGAACACGGCCTCGCGCTTGTCGAACGGGATCCCCGCGCCGTCGTCCGAGACGGAGACCACCACCTCGTCGCGGTTCGACTCGGCGTGGACCACGATGTGGCCGCCGCGCGCCGTGAACTTGATCGAGTTCGTGATCAGGTTCGCGAGCACCTGGATCACGCGATCGTGATCAAACGCGGTGACCATCGGCCCGCCGGGCAGATCGAGCGCCAAGGAGAGGCCCTTGGCTTCGGCCGAGGCCTGGAAGAGGTCGACCGCCTCGCGCACGAGCGCCGCCATGTCGCCGCGGATGGGGGCGACGGCGAGCATCCCTGCGTCGATGCTCGCGATGTCGACCAGATCGCCGATCAGGCGGTTCATGCGCGCCGAGTAGCGCTGGATTCGCTTCGCGCCCTCGTGGTTCTCGGGGACCGCGCGCGCGAGCTGCTGCGCCGTGAGGACGATTCCGCCGAGGAGGCTGCGCAGATCGTGGCTGACCATCGCCAAGAAGTCGTCTCGGTGCGTCAGGTCGTTGTCGGAACGAGCACGTTCGGTCCACAAGTAGCGGTCGGTCTTGTCCCGCTCGAGGGGCAACAGGTGGGCGAGCGCGAGCGCCTCGTCCTCGCGCTCGCGGCGGAGATTTTCGTCGGCGGACGCGCGCTCCTCCTGGACGGTCTCGTCCGCGACCGCGCGTGCCTCGTTGCGCACCGACTGCGACTTGAGGCTCAGTCGCGTCGCGTCGGCCTTGTCACGGGCGGCCTCCAACACCGCGTCGGCGTTGTCGCGGGCGCGATCGAGGACGTCGTCCGCGTGCTCTTCTGCGCGCGCCTGACGATCGGTGCGCACGCGATCGGCCTCGGCGCGCTCGCTGCGGAGGCTGTCGTCGGTCTGCCGACGCTCGGCGGTCGGTCCCTTGTCGGCGCTCGTCGTCACGCTCCTTCCTATACCTGCGCGAGCGGAGGTATGCACCGTCGGCGCGCATGTTCCCCAGCAGGACATGCCCAGGTGCGTACGGTCCAGCACTTGCGTTGCCTGGTACGCAGGGCGAAAGCCTGAGAAAGCGTGAACCGCATGGCAACCCGAGCAGCATGGATCCTGACGAGCCTGATCGCGGGACAGAACGCGAAGGAGACGGCGCGTCTCGGATGGGAGTGCTCGGCGTGCGGGCTCTTGATCGGCGGCGCGCCGGTCACGGGCGATCCGGGGCCGTGCCCGGTGTGCGCTGCAAAGGCCGGCAAGGTCGTCGCGCTCGTCCCGGACGACAGCAACCGGCTGTCGATGCTCGTCCTCGATCGCCGCCTGTTCGCGCTCATCGACGACTACCGCCTCGCCAAGAAGGCGCACGAGCGCGAGTCGATGGCGCACGCGAAGATCGGCCGCCTCGGCAACTACGACGGCGACGACGACATGACGCCGTCCGCGGAAACCGACGCCTCCGCGGCGCGCGAGCAGCGCTCTGCGATCGCGCTCGCCGACGCCACCATCGACTCGGCACGCGGCGCGCGAACCTCGCGCCCGTCGATCCACTGAACCGCCTGCGCTCAGGCGGCGAGGCCGGAGCGCATCATCTTCACCGTCGCGTCCTGACGATCCGTACCGGGGTATCCCCAGTCCTTCTGGTACTCGAAGACGTCGCGCGCGCACTTCACCGTGAAGCCGTCGACGATCTCGAACCGGTCGAGCGAGACGAGCGCGGGATGATGCGCGCCGCACGCGTGGGAGAGCGAGATCAGCTCCTTGCGCAGCGTGACGAGGTAGTTCGCGAGTCGCGCCGCCTTGTGCGTCGGATCGAGTCCCTTCACGAGCCACGGCGTCTGCGTCGCGATGCCGGTCGGGCAGTGCCCGGTGTGGCACTGCTGCGCCTGGATGCAGCCGATGGCGAGCATCGCCTCGCGCGCCACGTTGATCATGTCGCAGCCGAGGGCGAAGGCGAGCATCGCCTGCTGCGGGAACCCGAGCTTCCCCGCGCCGATGAACACGACGTCCTCGGTGATGCCTTCCTCGGCGAACACGCGATAGACCGACGTGAACCCGAGCTTGAACGGAAGCGCCACGTGATCGGCGAACACCAGCGGTGCCGCCCCGGTCCCCCCCTCGCCGCCGTCGATGGTGATGAAATCCGGGCCGCGGTTCGTCTCGCGCATCGCGCGCGCGAGGTCCTTCCAGAACGACATCTCGCCGACGGCCGACTTGATCCCGACCGGCAGCCCGGTGGCGTCGGCGATCTTCTCGATGAAGTCGATGAGCGACGGCACGTCGTGGAACGCCTTGTGCGCAGCGGGGCTGATGCAGTCCTTGCCCATCGGGATGAGACGAATCTTCGAGATCTCCGGCGTGATCTTGGCGGCAGGGAGCACGCCGCCGAGACCGGGCTTCGCGCCCTGTGAGAGCTTGATCTCGATCGCGCGCACCTTCGCCGTCTTCAGCGTCTCGAGGAACGTGTCGAGCGAGAAGTTCCCCTCGGCGTCGCGGCAGCCGAAGTAGCCCGTCCCGATCTGCCAGACGAGGTCGCCGCCGTGGCGGTGGTGATCCGAGATGCCGCCCTCCCCGGTGTTCTGCATCGCGCCGGCGATGGCGACGCCCTTGTTGATCGCCTCGATCGCTGCGCTGCTCAGCGCGCCGTAGCTCATCGCCGACGTGTTCACGATCGACGTCGGTCGGAACGCGTGCTTCCGCTCGTGCGCTCCGCCGAGCACCTTCGCGCACGGCAAGGTGTACTTCGGGTCGTGGAGGTGATCGTGGATGGGGAAGGTCGCCTGACGGATGATGATGTAGCCCGGCGACTGCTCGAGATCGTTGTCCGTCCCGAAGCCGAAGTAGTTGTTCTCCTTCTTCGAGGACGCGTACACCCAGCGTCGTTGGTCGCGGCTGAACGGCCGCTCCTCGTCGTTGTGGCTGACGATGTACTGGCGCATCGGATCACCGAGCTTCTCCATCCAGAACCGCAGCCGACCGACGATCGGGAAGTTCGCGATCAGCGTGTGCTGGGTCTGGGAGCGGTCGCGGATCGCGACGATCAGCAGCAGAAAGGCCATGCCGGCGAGGACGTAGAGCGCAATCATCGGTGCCGCAGCCTACCCCACGATCCGCCGCGTCGCCGTCACTGCAGTCGACCGCCCGGTCCGGCTCGCCCGCGTTACCATCTCCGTCGTGCCTGCCAGCGTCTGCATCGACTGCCGCACCGTGCTCCGCGAGCGCGAGACGTGCCCCGGCGGGAAGAAGCATCGGATCGCGAACCTCGGGAGCGAGCAGGGGAGAGCGATGCTCGTCGACGAAGTGTGGGGCCCGCCGTCGTGGCGGCGACAGCAGCGTCAGCTCGCAAAGGCCGGTCCGGGGGGGGCGGGCGCGGGCGGCCTCGCCGATCTCGCGAGCTGCGGCGGGTGCGAGGGGTGTGGCGGCGCGGACATCGGCGGCGCGGGCGAGCTCGTCGGCGCGTTGATCGTCATCCTCGCGGTGGCGCTGATCGCGGTGGTCGTGGTGTGGGCGATCATGAAGCTCGTCGCGTGGTACCGCGAACGGCAGAGCCGCCCGAAACCAAACGGCGCGCTCCTGCTCCCCGCGAAGATGACCGGCCGACGGCGCGCGCGCGGCGTCATCGAGGCAGAGGAGCTCGTCCCTTCACCGTTCAGCGATCGCCACGTCGCCGGTTGGGCGCTCGAGCTCTCGTGCAAGCGCTTCGCAGGCAGCGACATCATGCTCCGCGACGGCATGACGCCGGGGTTCGTCGTGCGGCTCGAGGACGGCCGCGTGGCGCAGATCCCGGCGGGCATGCTGCGCATGGCGCGCGGCGGCGACGAAGACTCGGTCGACGCGCAGCGGACGCTCGCGCACCTCTCGACGATCGATCCCACCCACGTCGAGGACGATCCCGAGGATCCGATCCCCTTCGAGCGCGCCGTCGCGACCGAGCTCCGCCCCGGCGACCGCGTCGAGCTCGCGGCCGACCTCCAGCCGACGCAGGCCGGCTATCGCGACGCGGGGAGCGTCCTCGTCGCCGCCGACGTGCCGACGATCAAAAAGCTCTGAGGCTTGTCGCGGCTTGCCTCGAGCTGAAGACGGCTCGGTCACAGCCCTTCGGCGCGGATCACGAGCGGAAGGTCGGTCCGTAACCCCGCGGCGACGCGGATCCGCCTCGCGAGGTCGAGCTGCACGTCCTCCATCGTCGAACCCTGTCCGACGATCCGGATCCACTCCTGCTCCCCCACCGACGCGCGACGGACGTAGATCGCGTGCGCCTCGAACGGGCCGCTCTCCCCTTGGACGACCCGCTCGACGACGACCACCACGTCCCGGATCTGCGCGAGCGGACACTGGCCGCGCTTCAGCGCGACGCCGAGGAACCGATGCGACCAGCGCAAGAGCCCGTTCGAACGATCGACCTCGAGCCGCAGCGTGTGCGTCCCCGCTGCTCCGCCGAGAACGAAGAGGCCGGTCATCATCCACACCATCGGATGATGCAATCCCGCGAACAGCGCAGCGCCGACCACGCCGAGGATCCCCGCCGCGATCACGACGACGAGCAGCCGACGGCTCTCCGTCTCGACGACGACGGTCTTCTCGACCGCACCGTCGCGATAGGGAGGCGCCATGGGAGAAATGGTGCCCGTTCGCCCCTATCACGAACAGAGGGTCACGCGATCTAAAATGACCGAGCGTGATGCTCTGTCGCTCGACGGCAGATTGGATTGAACACGGAGGCACGAAGGCACGGAGGTCGGTGAAGTGCTGCCGCGTGCCTTCACCGACGTCTCGCCGGCCCTCGCATCGAGGTACGGACTGCGCAGCCAGGCCCTCGAAGCGTCGCGATCGGCAGACTTTCGAACCTCCGTGCCTCCGTGTTCAATCGATCAGGTGCGCGGCGTTCGACAATCGCGCTCGTTATTTTTAGGGCTTCGCGGGCTTCGGGGACGCGTCGCCCTTGTCGGGCTTCTCGGACTTCGCGCCCTCCTCGGGGAGCGGATCCTTCCCCTCCTTCTCGCGGTTCTCGGCCTCGAGCGCGTGGAAACGCCGCCCTGCCGAGAGCGCCGCGAAGCCCCAGATCGTGAGCAGCACCAAGGTCGCGATCGAGAGGAGCCGCACACCGAGGAAGCTCGAGATCCACGTGGAGATGCCGAGGCTGAGGAGGACCGCCAGCGCCTTGGCGAAGCGCTGGACGAACATGTCGATGAACGCCTTCGCCTTGTACTTCTCGTCCCGCGTCGTCGGTACGTAGAGCACCTCCTTCGACGACTGGTTGATGGAGTACGAAAAGGCGTTGTCCGTCGTGTTGAGGGCGCTGCCGGTGATCAGGTTCGGTACCGCGAGGAACGCGACCGAGCCGATGGAGGCCGCGACCGGCAGCACCATGAGCGACACCGCCAGGCCGAAGCGGCGCATGATGAAGCTCGTGAGGAACAGCTGCACGAAGAGCGCGACCCAGTTGGTGATCGCGAACACGTTGGCGAAGTGCCCGGGGATCGCCTTTGCGTCCATCGAGGCCTGCACGCTCGACGTGAACTGGAAGTCCATGATCGTCGAGACCATCTCGTAGAGGCCGACGATGGCGACGATCGCGAGGAGGTAGCGCGAGCGGAAGACGATGTGCGCGCCCTCGACAGCAGCGTTGCGCGTGACCTTCTTCGGATCCGGCTTGCTCTCGGGCTCCTCGGCCTTCGCGTCGGGGAGCGACGCCCGATGTTTCACGGCGCGCGCCGCGAGGAAGGCGAGCAGGACGACGATGGCGGCAATACCGAGGCAGATCCAGAGCCACGTGGTGCTCGCGAGCTTCGAGACCCACACGCTGACGATGGAGGATCCGAACGCGCCGCCCGCGACACCGCCGAGGCCGACGATGCCGTACAGACGTTTCGCGGCGTCGGAGTCGACGCTGTCGTTGGTGAACGCGAAGAAGGTCGCCACCATCACCGTGCTGTACAGGTCGCCGAACAGGTAGAACGACCAGACGTCGAAGCCGCTCGCCTTGTGCAGCGCGAACGCGAAGTAGACGAAGCACGCGGCGAAGAAGCCGCTGAACACGTACGTGAGCTGCTGGCGGCGAAGCTTCCGCGCGAGCAGCGTGAAGACCGCGACGGCGACCATCGCGGCCACCATGTTCGCGATCTTCGCGATCAGCTCCGCCTGCGCCGCGGTGGCGTGCCAGCCGAAGATGTCGACGCCCGACGCCTTGTAGTGCCCGATGAACAGGCCCTTCTTCAGCGGCTTGAGGATCCAGAACGTCGTGATGACGAGGAAGAAGTAGACGAGCAGCGGGATCGCCAGCGGCCACTCGTCCCGTTGGATGTCGAAGATGCGGCGGATCCCCGTCTTCTTCTCACCGTCGACTGCGTCACTGGTGCCGTCTTTGGTCAAGGGGAGGCCGGACTCTCTGGAACGTGCGGTGCAGTGTCAATGGCGGCCTCTCGCTCGAGGTCTCGGCGGAGGGGCCGCTGTGCGGGCGCTGCCGTCCGATGATGGAGCGGCGCGAGAGTTGCTGAGCTTCTCGCATGTAGCGCCCGGGCCGGGCCGTGGACTGAAGCAGGCTCCGTGTAGGTTGGACAGACCGGGCCCGCTCAGGGACATTCGAGCAGTGAATGCGGCCGCTAGCTCGGCCGTCCACTCGATCCGCACATGCGCCTTCTCCCGGTCGTCGCGTTCTCGCTGCTCTCCTCGCTGACCGTCACGGTGGGCGGCTGCGGCAAGTCCGGGTCGAAGCCGGCTCCTGCGAAGGACGACGGCACGAAGAAGACCGAGCTTTCGTCCGTGCAGGGCGGCGTGCAGGGGTCGGAGGGCTGCGGCTTCGCCGACATCGACGGCACGAAGATCCCGCTCGACTGCGACGACGGCAAGTACGGGAACATCCCGAGCGCCGCGGTGGTCCCCTTCCGCTCGCAGCTCCACTCGGACGAAGAGTCCGGGACGGAGACCTACGGAACCAAGAAGAAGAAGTCGAAGGCGAAGCTGCCGAAGAAGGTCGACCACCGCGCCGACAAGACGGAGGGCCCGATCCGCGATCAGGGCCCCGTCGGCGCGTGCACCGCCTTCTCGCTCGCCGCAGCGATCGACCACGCGCTCATGCGCTCCGACGACGAGGCCGAGCCCGTCTCGGTGATGCACCTCTGGGCCCGCTACGCGTCTCCGTCGATGGTCGCCGCGGTGTCCTCGAACGAGGACAAGCCGATCTCGCTCGAGCAGAAGTGGCCCTACGACCCCGACGACGCGTGCTCGTGGCTCGATCCGCAGTGGTGCAAGAAGGCCTGCGGCAAGCCGTCGACCTACTGCGGCGACGAGCCCCCCTCGAAGACGTTCAAGTCCGCGAACAAGAAGGCCGTCGCGAAGATCGCGCAGATCGTGAAGCTCGATCTCGACGACGCAAAGGCCTTCCGCGAGGCCCTCGCGAAGGGGCAGGACATCTGGTTCGCGATGAAGATCGGCGCCGAGTTCGTGAAGGTGAGGAGCGACGAGGTCCCCGACTTCAACGCCTCCGGCTCGATGTCCGCGCATGCGATGGTCCTCGCGGGCTACCGAAAAGTCGACGGCGAGTACCAGTACTTGATCCACAACTCCTGGGGGAAGAAGTGGGGCAACAAGGGCTGGTCCTGGATCGGCGAGGACACGCTCTTCAAGAACATCAACTACGCCTACCTCGTCGACGCCGAGCCGACCGACAGCGAAGGTCACTCCTTCCAGCCGAAGGGCTCCGTCGGGAAGCCGAAGGCCTTCGTGCAGATGGGCGGCCTCACGGAGTGCAAGAAGGGCGAGGTCCCGGACGCGATGACGAAGACGTGCAGCAAGCCCTGCGCGGACGGCTCGCCTCCGGTGTCCGGCAAGTGCGGCAACTGCAGCGACGACGACGACAGCTGCGCGACCGCCGCGCCCGACAAGCGCGGGCTCGATCCGAAGACGGGCACCAGCTACACCTGCGGAGCCGGCGGGTGCGTGTACTCGATCCCGAAGGGTCAGTACGGCTGCACGAAGGAAATCTGCGAGGTCTCGTGCGCGGCACCGAAGTTCCTCCTGAGCTACGGCACGAGCGGCGTCCGCTGCACCGAGTAGTCGCTCGCGGAGCGCCTTCGTGTTCGCCGCCTTCGCGTGCTCCAGCGTCACGCGTGCGAGAGGTCTAGAGTCTAGGGTCTAGAGTCTAGAGTCTACGAGACGAGACGGGACGAGACGAGACGAGACGAGAGTGACGCGCGACGAGCGTGGGGCCGTTCTTTTCTCGGTCTCGTCTCGAGCTCTAGACTCTAGACCTCTTGGTGAGCGGCGCGCCGAGCAGCGACTGCGCCGTTGCGAGCGGAGCAGGTCAGAGGAGGCCGGGGACGATCTTGTACGGCACCTTCTCGCGGTACTTCGTCCAGTCGTCGCCGTACTTCACCGCGCAGCGATTGTCGTCGCGGAAGGCGCGGTCGGTCAGGAGCGCGGTGAGGAAGATCACGTAGAAGTACGGGAGCAGGTTCGAGAACATCGCGGGGAGCGTCCAGAAGAGCGCGGCGAGGATCTCCGGCACGTAGTGGAAGTGACGCGAGATCCCCCAGAAGCCCGAGGCGAGGAGCAGGCTCTCCTTCTTCTCGCCCTTCTCCGTCGTGTAGTGGCCGACGATGATCACCGGCGGCTTGCCCCACACCGTCGTCTTGCCGTCGGTCGCGCGCACGCGCTGGCGCTGCGCGTCGGCCGCGTAGTTGGTGAAGATGCTCAGCGCGCCGAGCACGAAGACGCCGATGGCGAGGGGCGCGCCGAGGTGGTTCGGGTGCGAGACGAGGTAGAGCGTCGACGCCGTGTAGACCGACGGCACCCACACGAGGCAGCCCCAGCAGATGTAGAAGCCGGCGCGATCGTGCATGATGTCGAGCGAGCGGAGATAGCCCGTCTCCCACCAGAAGAACTTGGCGATGTAGACCAGCTGCAGGCCGACGGCGACGAGCATCGAGTCGCTGATCCCCGCACTGCCGGAGATCTCCTGCTGCTTCGCCATGAACGAGAGCAGGATCACCGGCCAGCTCATCATCCCGAAGCGGCAGTTCGTGAACATCTTCACGTCCCAGCCGAGGATGCGCGGATAGAGCTCGGTGCCCCAGTAGTAGTCGAAGACCGGGTTGCCGCTGAGACCGTGGTCGCTCGACGACGGGGCGACGCGCCCTTTGAAATAGAGCATCGCGCAGAACACGAGGCTGAAGACGTTCATCGCCCCGAGGATGCCGCCGAAGTTGTCGTAGACGATCGCGGGGGAGAACACGTGCAGCCCCCAGCTGAGCGTCGCGAACGTGGCGAGCGTCGTCACGAACGCGAGCACGCCGTTCGCCTTGTACTCGGGCACGTTCCCGTTCGCGGTCACAGGGCCGAGAAACTTCTTCCCCGGGAGCACGCGCATCAGCACGAGCTGCATCAGCGCGAAGGCCGCGATCATCGTCCACGCGGTGGAGGTGCCGAAGAACACCGGCCGCCAGATCGCATGGAGCGTGGAGAAGAACCCCTGCGCCGCGATCATCGCGCCGAGCTTCGACATCGAGCCGCCGAGCGCCGTGTGCGTGTACCAGACGAGGATCGCCGTCGGCGGGCAGACCGAGATGAGCGTCGCCGGCACGAGCGTCTGGCGCAGCCAACGCGGTCCCACCCGCTCGCTCTCGTACGTCCGCGCGAACCCCACCGGCGATGCCTGAGCCATCGGCGATCTAGAACACGTTTCACACGAGAACGAAAGCACACACGACATTTCACGGCCGCAGAACGACCAGAACGCGCGGTTCACGGCCGCAGACTAGAACTTGTTCTACGGCAAACCGCGCTGCATGCGGCTACGCTGGCGGCCATGCCCTCGTGACCTCCACCCGACCGCGCCACGCCTCCGCGAAACCGACGCCGCTGATGCTGGTCATCACGTCGATGCGCAGCGGCTCGACGCCCAGCGTCGCCATGCGATCCGGCGTCGCGAACTCTCGTGCCTGCTCCGCGAGCGCGGTGAAGCCGAACTCAGCGAGCGCGGCGCACACGCGCCGCGCGTTCGCCAGCGTCGGCTCGACGAGCAGGTCCAGATCCTTCGTTGCGCGAATCCGTCCCAGCACGGCGAGGGCGTGCGCTCCCACGATCAGGAACCGAACGCGGTGCGAGGACAACAACCCGATGAACTCGCTCCATTCGTTCGGGAATGGGACGACCGTGGAGCGCGAAGACCGCTTGGCGGAGCGCTTCGAGCTCGGCGAGCCGCTCTTCGGGCTCGAGCGTTTCCCAACGACGGCGTTCTTCGCGGAGCGCTTCTTCATGCGTCGTCCATTGGAACGTCCTCGTCACGGTGACCGAAGTGTACCGCAACGTTCGTGCTCACGTCGCGCGGCTCACGTCTCGCTCGGCTCGAGGACCTTCGGTGCGGGTGGTACGTGCGCCTTCGCCAGACCGTCGAGGAGCGCGTCCGCCTCGCTCTCGAGCACGAGGTGGAGGTTCTCGCGGCGGAGGAACCCTTCCTCGATCGCGTGATCGAGGAACGCGACGAGCGACCCGTAGTAGCCCGCGACGTCGAGCAGGCCCGCGGGCTTGTGGTGGATGCCGAGCATGCGCCAGGTGAGGACCTCGAAGAGCTCTTCGAGGGTGCCGATGCCGCCGGGGAGCGCGATGAACGCGTCGGCGCGGTCGGCCATCATCGCCTTGCGCGTGTGCATGGAGTCGACGACGTGCTGCTCGGGGAGGCCGGTGTGCGCGACCTCGCGATCGACGAGCGCCTGCGGGATGATCCCGACGACGTGGCCACCCGCGGCGATCGCTGCGTCGGCAACGGCGCCCATCAGGCCGACGGACGCGCCGCCGTACACGAGCGTCCAGCCACGCTTCGCGATCGCAGCGCCGAGCGCGCGCGCAGCGGTGAGATACGCGGGGCGAACGCCGGGGTTCGAGCCGCAGAAGACGCAGACGCTCTTCATGCCGTGATCTCCGCGATGACGCCGTAGTGATCGCTCGGATAGGTACCCCCGTCGAGAGCGTCGAGAGGGTGCGGTCGGTCGAAGCACACCCGCGCGCTCACCGGCTTGCCGCGCACCTGCGCGTCGGGACCGCGGACGAAGATGTAGTCGATGCGTCGCTCGGGCTCGTGCGTGTCCGCCGCGAACGGGTTGGTCTTCGCCGAGAACGTGACGCCCGGCCCCTCCCCCGCGAGCCCGAAGCAGTCGGCGAAGTACGTGCTCTTGCCGCCGAGCGCGGTCAGTCCGCGGAGGAAGCGGATCTCGTCGGCGGCAAGAGCACGTACTTCGCCGACTGCTTCGGGCTCGCGGGGGAGGGGCCGGGCG
>JBKJQC010000364.1:0-3667 GCA_046593995.1 Polyangiales bacterium | reverse complement strand
CGGGTGCACGCCGACCGTCATCACGTAGTAGTGCGGCGACTTCGGGTGCAGGCGCTCCATCGCCGCGAGCACGACCCTCCCCGCACGGAGGAGGTGCCCCGTGGGCCACGGCGGCGGGAAGCGCAGCATGAACCCGACGAGCCGCGAGGTCCGGAGCGGATAGCGGTTCGGCGGCACATAGAGGAGCGCGGCCGGGACGCCCTGGCCTTCGGGACCGATCGCCCACCCCTCCGGCGCGGTCTGCGCGACCGCCCCTCCGAGGATCGAGAGGATCCAGCGATGTCGCTCCGCCGCCGGGAAGAGGAAGCGGTACATCGGGTCGGCGTCGAACGCGACGGCGAGCATCTCGACGGCGGCGTTCCGCCGCTCCGGCTCGAGCGGGCGCACGGCAGCGAGGCTACCACCGGCCGCGCTCGTGAACGAACGCGCTCTGACGTCTACGTCGTCCGTGTGCGTGCGGTGGCCGAGCGCACGAGTCGCAGGACGAGGAGCAGCGCGAGCGCTCCGATGAACGCGACGAAGATGACGCCCGCGATCCCGGCGAACGGCGCGTGCCAGCCGAGCGCGCGGAAGATGAAGCCACCGACGAACGAGCCGACGACGCCGATGACGATGTCGCCGACGATCCCGTACCCGCCCCCCAAAACCGCCGAAGCGAGCCAGCCGGCGACGAGGCCGACGACGATCCACACCAGGAGGCTTTCGATGGTCATTCGCAGGGTTGGAGTGCCGCCGACGCCATGCGTTGCCGATCGAGCGAGGGAAGATCAACAGGGAGGCGCGGAGAAGAGGAGGCGAGAGGGAGGTCAGAAGGTCTGCCGGTCGTTCCTTGCACGCGACGTAGCTGAAGCGCGCGAGTGCGTCGTCGACGTTGGCGAGCGCGCGCGGCAGCACTGCTCGGGTCTCACCTCCCTCTCGCCCTCCTCTTCTCCGCGCCTCCCTGTGAATCTCGGATCTTCGGCGATGCGCCCGCTGCGCTCGAGACCAGGACGCGGCAACGAAACCAGGGAAAAACCGTCACACTCGCCGGGTTCGTGATTAGCTCCGCGGATGCCTGCGAGCCTGACGGTCTACGGGAATACGGACACGGGTCTGGTGCGTGAGACGAACGAAGACAGCTTCGTGATCGCCGATCTCAGCGGCGGGGACCTCGTGCAGCACGGGAAGATCGTGCGCTTCGACATCGGGACGCGCGGCGTCCTCCTCGCGGTCTCCGACGGCATGGGCGGGCACCAGGCGGGGGAGGTCGCGAGCGCGCTCGTCGTCGATTCGCTGCGGCGGTCGATGGCGAAGCTCGATGGAACGGGCGACTACACCGCGCTGATCGAGCAGGCCACGCTGAAGGCGAATCGCGTCGTCTGGGAGGCGTCGAGCGTCGCCGGGCGCGAGAAGATGGGCGCGACGCTCACCGCGCTCTTCATCCACGGCAAATACGGGTACATCGCCGAAGTCGGCGATTCGCGCGCGTATCTGATCCGGGCCGGCCGCGTGAAGCAGGTCACGAAGGACCAGAGCTACATCCAGCTCATGCTCGACAACAATCTGCTCACGCCCGCCGAGGCCGAAGAGTCGCGCCTCCGGGGCGTGATCCTCCAGTCGATGGGGCAGAAGACCGACGTGAAGGTCGCCCTCGGACGGCTCGAGCTCCGTCACCACGACGCGTTCATCCTCTGCTCCGACGGGCTCACCAACAAGGTCACCGACGAGGAGCTCGGGCACGCCGTGCTGTCGGCGCCCCGCCTCGACGTCGCCTGCCAGAAGCTCATCGCGCTCGCGAAGGAGCGCGGCGGCGAAGACAACATCACCGTCATCATCGGCGGGGTGAGCGGCGACCTCCCCGCGCAGATCCCCGGCGAGCGGATCTCGCAGACGCTGCAGGTGCTCCAGGAGTACGACGCGGAGACGACGCGCGGAACGTGACCGCCGTGGCGTCGTGTCACCGACGGCGGCAACGGGACTACGTTTTCAGGCGATGCGTGCCGCGCGGCCACGTAGCGATTTGCGTGAATATACACACAAAGTAATTATTTATTTACGACTCGTCCGTAGCGATTCGTCGCTCTCTGTGCATCGATTCGCACTGGCGTCGCGGTGGAGGTGTCCGCGGTCCGCGCCGGGTGTGTGTTTGACGGTGGCAGCCGTGTGCATAGGTTGCGGCTCATGGTTTCCCCCCTCTGGTCGGTTCTCGCGACGGCGCTCTTCGTCAGCACGACGGTCGCTTGCACGGGGAACATCGGCGAGGACGAGAAGGTCACCCGCCAGACGCCGGTCGAGGAGTCGTTCTCGCCGGCGGTCGACACGAGCGGCGGGTCGGCGACGGGCGAGGCTCCCGCGAGCCCCGACTCGGAGAACGCGCCCACCGGTTCGCAGCCCTCGGCCGATCCCGTGCCCGCCCCCGCGGCGAAGACCGAGTACGCGCCGTACTTCTACACCTGGGGCTGGAACAACCCGCTCTATCCCTTCACGTCGCTCGTCGACATGAAGAACAAGACCGGCAACACCGCTGGCACCCTCGCCTTCGTCACCGCCCCGAGCGGCGTCTGCGCGACGTCGAGCGCCATCGTCGACCACAAGAGCGACGTCGCCGCCTTCCTCGCAGCGGGCGGTCACCTCAAGGCCTCGTTCGGCGGCGCGACGGGCAACTACCTCGAGAACGGCTGCACCACGACGGCGTCGCTCACGAAGGCGATCGAGGCCTTCGTCGACTCGACCGGCCTCACGGACCTCGACTTCGACGTCGAGCAGGCGGTCGCGATGAACCCGACGGTCAACGCGCGCCGCAGCGCTGCGCTCGCCGCCGTGCAGAAGTCGCGCGGCATCAAGGTCTCCTTCACGCTCCCCGCCGTCCCTTCGACGAGCACCGTCGCCGGCGGGATGACCGCGGCCTCGTACGCGGTCGTCGAGTCGGCGCTGAAGAGCGGCGTCGTCGTCTCGCACGTGAACCTCATGACGATGGACTACGGCACCTCGTACAGCACCGGCCGCAAGATGGGCGAGCTCGCGGTCAGCACCGTCGAGGCCTCGGCCGCGCAGCTGAAGGTGCTCATGCCGTCGCTCACCGACGCGCAGATCTACGCGACGCTCGGCGCGACCCCGATGATCGGCCAGAACGACATCCCGACGGAGATCTTCACCCTCGACGACGCGAAGGTCCTCGTCGCGTTCGCCAAGGCGAAGAACCTCGGCCTCGTCTCGGTGTGGGCCCTCCAGCGCGACGTGCCCTGCGCGGGCACCGTGAACCCGGCCATCTGCTCGGGCGCGCAGACGGCGCCCTTCCAGTTCAACGCGATCTTCTCGACCGCCGACTGAGTTACTTCTTGCCGTGCCCCTTGCCGGGGTGAGGCGGCGACTCCGGCACAGCGGCCGTCGGCGCGCTCTGGCCCCCGCCCGCCGGAGCGCTCTTCGAGGAGTAATTCAAGATCGCCATCACCACGCCGAAGAGGCCGAAGATGATGGAGATGGCGATGCCGATGTGCCACCGGCGATCGTCGCGGGCGCGGGTGTCGTTCGTCACCGCAGCAGCATACGCGTGTCGGCCACGCGCCGAGTATGTCGGGCGGCGCGCTACTTCCTGCCGCGTTTCACCAGTGCACCGAGCGACTCGAAGAGCGAGCGCTTCTTCGGGCCCCCCCCGACTTCCAGCGGCAGCGTCGGTGACGTGCGCGAG
>JBKJQC010001000.1:0-4647 GCA_046593995.1 Polyangiales bacterium | reverse complement strand
AGGGGACGTGTTCCCCTGCCCGATGCACGAAGAGCCGCTGCGCCTCATCCCGCAGGAGTGGCGCCCGAAGGCGATCGAAGAGCTCGGCCTCTCGAACGACCACTTCAAGGTGAAGGTCGACGGCGACTGCGATCCGGCGTGCCGCTTCCTCTTCAAGGCGCTCATGGATCGCTACAAGGGCGACTGGGCGAAGATGATCTCGAACCACATCAGGATCAAACGACTGATCATCAGCGAGAAGGATCGCGTCGGCATCGGCACCTTCCAGCCGAAGGACGAGAAGAACCAGGACTCGACGGAGCTCACCGGCGACATCAACTACCGGAAGATCGCCGAGTACGGCTCCGACTCGGACCCGCGCGCGTTCAACTTCGACGGCGAGTTCAACATCGCGAACCGCGGCATCGTGGAGTTCGTCGAGGTGCTCAAGCTCGACGTCGCCTTCCTCTACGACCTGCTCGGCGCCACGCAGGAGCGCAAGATCAAGCCGAAGAAGTTCGCGCAGACGGACATCGACGAGGTCATCCTCGGGCACACGAACGAAGCGGAATACAAGAAGCTCCTGAACAACGAGTTCATGGAGGCGCTCCGCGATCGTACGATCAAGATCGACATCCCCTACATCACGCGCCTCACCGAAGAGGTGAAGATCTACGAGAAGGACTTCCACGCCGGCCGCGTGAAGGGGAAGCACATCGCCCCGCACACGCTCGAAGTGGCCGCGATGTTCGTGGTTCTCCCGCGGCTCGAGCAGCCCAAGGGGCAGCTCACGACGATGCAGAAGCTCAAGCTCTACGACGGGAAGGTGCTGCCCGGATACACGCAGGACACCGTCAAGGAGCTGCGCAAGACGAGCAAGCGCGAAGGCCTCGACGGCATCTCGCCGCGCTACGTACAGGACAAGATCTCGAACGCGCTCGTCGACGAGGCCGGCGAAGGGACGATCAACCCGTTCATGGTCCTGAACGAGCTCGAGAAGGGTCTCTCGCACCACTCTCTGATCACGAACGAGGAGCAGAAGGACCGCTTCCGCAAGCTGATCGGCGAGGTGAAAGCCGAGTACACCGAGATCGTGAAGAACGAGGTCCAGCGCGCGATTTCGGCCGACGAAGAGGCGATCAACAAGCTCGCCGGCAACTACATCGACAACATCAAGGCGTTCACGCTCAAAGAGAAGGTCCGGAACAAGTACACCGGACACGACGAAGAGCCGGACGAGCGCATGATGCGGTCCATCGAAGAGAAGATCGACATCCCGGAGAACCGGAAGGACGACTTCCGCCGGGAGATCATGAACTTCATCGGCGCCCTCGCGATCGAGGGGAAGAAGTTCGAGTGGCACACGAACGACCGCCTGCGCCGCGCGCTCGAGCTGAAGCTGTTCGAGGATCAGAAGGACAGCATCAAGCTCAAGACGCTCGTCTCCGCCGTCGTCGACAAGGAGACGCAAGAGAAGATCGACGTCATCAAGGCGCGCCTCATCAAGTACTTCGGGTACAACGAGGTGAGCGCCACCGACGTGCTGAACTACGTGGCGAGCATCTTCGCCCGCGGTGACGCGAAGGAGTGAAGCTCGACGCGTGAGCGGTCGAATGTCGCTGAGCGTTCGACGATGGGCGGCGATCGCGGGCCTGTGTGCCCCGTTCGCCGCCTTCGTCGTCGTCATCGCCTCGTCGGAGCCGCGCTCGATGCGGCTCTTCATGGGTATCGCCGCGATCATGGTGCTCGGCACCCTGAGCTTCGGGTTCTCGCTGCTCCTTCTGCGGTGTCCCGAGTGCGGCGCGTCCTTGGCGCGCGATGCCGCCGGGCGGTGGGACGCCGAGGAGAAGAGCTTCGTCGGATCCCTCGTCGTCCTGCTCCGACCGCTTTCGTGCCCGCGCTGTGGTGCGCGCGAGTGACAGCGTCGCGCGTGACGCAGCGGGTCGAACATCGTCGAGTGCAAGTCGCGCGAAAGGCGTTCTCCCTTGGCACTTTGCCGTCGCCGATCGACTCGTGGTAGACGCGGCCAGGCGAACCGAGCATCCAAGTCGGCGAACCCCACAACGATTGCCCCACGAGACGGAGTCGACATGGCCACGATCGACATGGAGAAGAAGCACACCCTCGGCAAGGAAATCGCGCGCAAGCGCGCCGAGGAGCTCGCCGACAAGATGAAGGAGAAGATCGGCATCGAGTGGGCGTGGACCGGCGACGTCATCCACTTCGAGGCGAAGTCCGGCGCGGCCAAGGGCGCGAAGGGCACGGTCTCGGTCACCGACACGAGTCTCCGCGTCCTCGTCGATCTCCCGTTCATGCTCCGCCCCTTGAAGGGGATGGTCGAAGGGAAGATCAAAGAGAAGCTCGACACGCTCTCCTGAGCGTCTCGCTCGCTCCCGAGAGTCAAACAGGGAGACGGGGAGACGAGAGCGTTGGGCGGGCTCAGTGTCGGACGCCGACGAGCTTCACCGAGCTCGCGTCGGCCGTCAGGTGCAGATCGCACCACCGCGGCGCGGCGACGCCCCCGCGGACCACGCGGACGTGGAGCACGACGACGCCAGTGAGGCCGTTCGGCACGACGATCTCGGTGAGCGGTCCGCCGGCTCTCTGCCGCACCGCCGGCGAGAGCGCGACGCCGTCGGCGTCGAGGAATTCGATCTCGTACTCGGTCGTCGAAGGCTCGGCGAAGCCGGCGGAGAGCGCGCGATCGCGGACCCACAGCGCGCGGCCGACGGTCGCGAGCGGATCGAGCGGCGTGACGACGGACAGGCCGTGCTCGACGAGCTGGCGCCGCCGGCTCCGCAGCGCTTCACCGAGCGTCTTCGCCGCCTCGGCCGGATACTGCGCCGCGGCGAGGCCATCGACGAGCGCGCGCTCGCCGCCCTCGAGGAGGCGTTTGGCCGCCCAGTACTCGTCCCCCGGGCGGATGCGCACGAACGGCGAATAGGGCGGCGACACGGTGAAGCTCCCTGCGGCCAGCGTCGGCGGGAAGAACCCGAGCGACGGAAAGGGCGCCGGCTCTGGCGGGACGACGGTCAGCGGAGACAAGCCGAGCGTCGCGAGGTTCCACCAGAAGCCCCCGCCGAGCTCTAGACGCACCGGAACGTCGTGCGCGGCGCCGGTGCCGAAGGCGTCGCTCGTTCCGACGAGGTAATGGACGACGTGCCCCGCGCCCGGCTTGCCGACGTAGACGTCGCGCGTGCGCCGCACACCGAAGTCGCCCCACTCGATCCAGTGCGCGAAGGTTTTCAGCGCGCGGAGCGTCCGCCGATCGCTGTGGTCGATGGTGTCGTTCGGATCGTCTCTTCGCACCGAGTAGTCACTGGGGCTCCCCACGTCGATGCCGATCGGCCAACGCGTCGCGCTCACGCGCGTGCCGCCCATCCGTGCCCTCCACGCAGCGACGCGTGGCACGCCCCCACCGAGAGCATCGAGCGCTTCCTTCGGGAGCGTCACGAGGTACGCCGACGGCGCGCGCAAGCCGACGCCGCGCAGTAAGTACCCGCCGAGGACCTCGGCGCCGGTGCGGAGCCCGGCTTGCGCGGGAGGGTCGCCGATCAGCTCGTAGCGGAGCCCGCGAGCGTCGTGCACGACGAGCGCGTCGTCGTGGATCACCGGTTCCTCGTCCACCGCGACGAACGGGAGCTTCGGCGGAGTCGCGCCGTCGCCCGAGAACGGGCGCGGATCGTACCAGCTCGAGGGCGGGACCTCGTCCATCGCGTTCACGTCGCCCGCGGTCACGAAGTCGGACGGGTGGACGACGTCGAACAGCGGCCTCCGCAGGTAGATCTCGGAAATCTGTTCCCGCTCGTCGTAGCTGCGCCGCGTCGGGACCGGGATCGGCGCGTCGTCGCCGGCGAGCGTGACCACCGGGCAGTCCGCGAAGAGCGCGGGCCGATAGCGACCGCATCCCACGCTCGCGTTGGACGCGCCGAGCGCGACGACGACCATCATGACGAGACGCGCCTTCATCGGTGCTGCCGATCGCCGAAGCCTGGATCCGAGAGGCCGTAGATCAAGACGAGCTGGATCGCGCGCGCCGAGTAAGCGAGCCCGATGCGACCGATCTGCGTCGTGCTGCTGTGGAAGTCCACCGCGGCACCGACGGCCCACCGCAGATGGTCCGGGCGGAGCGCCGCGACGCCCGGCGCCACCGTCGTCACGTCGACGAACACGCGCGCAGCGACGTGCGACACGAGCTGCCATCGATAGTCGAGCGAGGTGATCGCCGCCACCAGATCGACGCGGGACTCCGGGCCGCGGAACCCGCTCGCATAGGCGTACTCGCGAAAGGGGAAGCGCGAGACATCCTTCGGATCGACGACGTCGAGCGCGACGCGCGGGCTGAGGATCGAGGTCTTTCGCACGATCGGGATGAACAGCGCCGCACGTCCGCCCACGTGGAGCGCGCCCGCGTAGTTGCCGCGGACGTCGCCCGAGGCGCCGACGTAGCCCTCGAGCAAGACGCCCTCGGCGGGGGGCCCGCGCACCGCGCGCGTGTCCAGGCGGACGGCGGCCTCGGTGTAGACGCGATCGCTCGACGAATAGGCGCCGTGGACCGTTCCCGGCACGAACGTCTGCGCGATGGTGAACGCGTCGACGCGCGGATCCTCGACTTCACGGCGCTGCAGGCTCGACGAGAACAGGAGCTCGAGGTCGCGCGCCACGCGG
>JBKJQC010000678.1:0-4572 GCA_046593995.1 Polyangiales bacterium | reverse complement strand
CCCGGTCCCCGCCCCCACCGGCGCGACCGCGACGCAGAAGCTCGCGACCGAAGCTGCGCGCGAGCTCGCCGCGATGAAGATCACCGCCTACGAGCACACCACCTTCGTCGATGAGCTCTCGGGCACGTTCAAGTACGACTGCTCGGGCTTCGTCGGCTATTCGCTCGCCCGCGTGCTCCCCACCCAGCTCGCGGCGATCAAGACGCACGCGGGCGTCGCTCGCCCCCTCGCGAAGGACTTCGAGTCGTTCTTCGAGTCGATCACCAACGGCACCACCAAGGGCGGCTGGTCGCGCGTCGTCCGCGCTGCCGACGTCAAGGCGGGCGACGTCGTCGCCTGGCTCAAGCCGGCGGACCTGGTCTCGTCCAACACCGGCCACGTCATGATCGCCCGCGGCCCGGCCGTACAGAGCACCAAGCGCGCCGACGAGATCCTCATCCCGATCTTCGACAGCACGTCGAGCCCCCACGGCACGACGGACTCGCGCCCCGAAGGCACGGACGGCCTCGGCATCGGCACCATCGGCCTCATCGTCGACGGCGCCGGCAAGCCGGTGAGCTACCGCTGGACCGGCGGCTTCAGCGCGCAGGAGTGGACCACCGCGATCAGCCTCGGCCGCCCGGAATGAGGTGCCTGCGCGGGTGAGAGTCGCGCGCTACGACCAGCGCGCACGGATCGAGCGACAGAGCGCAGCGTCGTCGTGCAGCGAGCGACCGAGCGACGGAATCAACGAGCGGCAGCGCTCCTGCCACGCGGCAGAGCGAAAACGCTCGGGGAAGCACCGCGGCAAGAGCTCGAGCATGATCGCGACGGCCGTCGACGCGCCGGGTGAGGCGCCGAGCAGCGCTGCGACGGAGCCGTCCGCGCTCGTCACAACCTCTGTCCCGAACCTGAGCTCACCGCGGCCGCGCGCGTCGGCCTTGATGATCTGCACGCGCAGCCCGGCGACCTGCAGCGCCCAGTCCTCTGCGCGCGCCGTCGGATAGTACCGACGCAGGAGCTGGAGCCGCTCGTCGTCCGAGAGCATCGCCTGGCCCACGAGATATTCGGTGAGATCGGCGTTCTCGACGCCCGCACGCATCACCGGCAGCACGTTGCCGATCCCGATCGAACCGAGCAGATCGAGCCAGGAGCCCTGCTTCAGGAAGCGCGTCGTGAAGCCTGCGTACGGGCCGAAGAGGAGCTGCTTCTCTCCGTTGATCCAACGCGAGTCGAGGTGCGGCACGGACATCGGGGGCGCAGAGGCCTCGGCTTTTCCATAGACCTTCGCGTGATGTCGCTCGATGACGTCACGGTTCGTGCAACGGAGCCACTGCCCGCTGACCGGAAACGCGCCGTAGCCCGCGCACTCGGGGATGCCGGTGCGCTCGAGCAGCTTCAGCGAGTAGCCGCCCGCGCCGATGAACACGAAGCGCCCGCGCACCTCGCGCGTCTCGCCGGTGCGCAGATCCTTCACCTCGAGCGCCCAGCCTGGAGCCGCCCGTCGAATCTCGCCGATCTCCTGACCGAGGTGCACCCCGACCCCGGGCTGTCGCGCGAGCGCGTCGATCAGCGCTCGGGTGAGCGCGCCGAAATTGACGTCGGTGCCGCTCTGCATGCGCGTCGCAGCCACGGGCTCCGATCGTCGCTCTCCCTCCATCACGAGCGGGATCCACTCTGCGACGCGCGCGGGATCGTCGGTGAAGTCCATCCCTTTGAACAACGGCGAGCGGAGGAGCTCGCGGTGGCGCGTGCGCAGGTACTCGACCTCGTGCTCGCCCCAGACGAAGCTCAGGTGCGGGACGGTGCGGACGAAGCTCGTGTCGGGGAGATCCCCGCCTTCGACCAGCGACGCCCAGAGCTGCCGGCTCAGCTCGTATTGCTCCGCGATGCGGAGCGCCTTCGACACGTCGACGGAGCCGTCTGGTCCCTCGGGCGTGTAATTGAGCTCGCAGAACCCCGAGTGGCCCGTGCCCGCGTTGTTCCACGCGTCGGAGCTCTCGGCCGCCGCGGAGTCGAGCCGCTCGAAGATCTCGATCGTGAGCGACGGATCGAGCCTGCGGAGCAGCGCACCGAGCGTCGCGCTCATGATGCCCGCGCCGATCAGCACGACGTCGGTGATGTTCGCAGTCGAGGGTGCCATGCTTGCGTGGGCGTTTCGGGTTCATTTTCGTGCGGTCGAGACGTGACGAAGGTTTTCTCGTCACCTACACCGTCCTGAGGCATCGACGCTTGCGAGTCGGCACCAGGGGCAGCTCGAGCACCACGAGGTTCGCGTGAAGAAGACCGCACTCGATCGAAACAACGTCCGGCTCTCCGGTCAGGGACGCGCCGTGATGATATTCGCGCACGGCTACGGGTGCGATCAGAACATGTGGCGCTTCGTAGCGCCCGCGTTCGCCGACACGCACCGCGTCGTCCTGTTCGACCACGTCGGCGCCGGCGCGTCCGATCTCACGGCGTACGATCCGAAGAAGTACGGCACGCTCCATGGCTACGCGGAGGACGTGCTGCAGATCCTGCGTGAGCTCGACGTGGAGAACGTCGTCTTCGTCGGCCACTCCGTGAGCGCGATGATCGGCGTGCTGGCCGCGATCCAGGAGTCCGCGCGTTTCTCGAAGCTCGTCCTGGTCGGTCCCTCGCCGCGTTACATCGACGACGGCGACTACGTCGGCGGGTTCGCGCGCGAGGACATCGAGGGTCTCCTCGAGTCGCTCGAGAGCAACTACCTCGGTTGGTCGAGCGCGATGGCGCCGGTCATCATGGGCAACCCGGACCGGCCGCAGCTCGCGAGCGAGCTCGAGAACAGCTTCTGTCGCACCAACCCGGAGATCGCGGCGCAGTTCGCGCGCGTCACGTTCCTCTCCGACAACCGCGACGACCTCGCGAAGCTGACGGTGCCCTCGCTGATCCTGCAGTGCTCCGCGGATGCCATCGCACCGACGGTCGTCGGCGAGTACCTGCATCGGAAGCTCGCGGAGAGCCGCTTCGTGCAGATGAAGGCGACCGGCCACTGCCCCAACCTGAGCGCTCCGGAGGAGACGATCGCGGCCATGCGCGCGTTCGTCTGACCTCGTCGATGTCGAGCGAGGCGCCGGAGGTCGTTCCGGAAGACAGCGCAGAGGAGCTCTACGATCAGGCCCCGTGTGGGTACCTCTCTGCGCTGCCCGACGGCACGATCATCCGCATCAACGAGACGCTCCTCCGGTGGCTCGGCAAAGCGCGCGCGGACGTCGTCCGGCAGAAGCGTCTCGGGGACATCCTCACCGTCGGTGGGCGCGTCTTCCTCGAGACGCACCTCGCGCCCCTCCTGCACATGCAAGGCCACGTACACGAGATCGCCCTCGATCTCCTGCGCGCGGGCGAGGCTCCGCTGCCGGTCTTGATGAGCGCGGCGATGAAGCGCGACGACCAAGGTCGGCCCATCATGATCCGCGCGACGCTCTTCAACGTGACCGACCGCCGCAAGTACGAGCGCGAGCTCGTGCTCGCACGCCGACAGGCCGAAGCGGCCACCCAGGCGAAGTCGGACTTCGTGTCCATGATCAGCCACGAGATCCGCACCCCCCTGAGCGCGATCATCGGCGTCGGCCGGCTCCTCGAGCGGACCGCGCTGACACCGCACCAGGAGCAGCTCACGAGCCTCTTGCGCGCTTCGGCGGACAACCTGCTCGGGCTGATCAACGACATCCTGGACTTCAGCAAGATCGAAGCGGGGAAGATCTCGCTCGAACAGCGGCCGCTCGATCTGCTCGCGCTGGTCGAGGAGGTGGCGGCGACGCTCCGCGTGAAGGCCGACGAGAAAGGCATCGCGCTCGTCACCACCTCGGATCCGCGGGTCCCGAGCGCGGTGCTCGGCGATCCGGTGAAGCTGCGCCAGGTGTTGATGAACTTGGTGAGCAACGCGATCCAGTTCACTGCGATGGGGTCGGTGACCCTCTTCCTCGTCGCGGAAGACGTCGGGCCGACGCCGACGGCGACGCGCCGGATTCGCTTCGAGGTCCGTGACACCGGCATCGGCATCGCAGCGGATCGCTTGGCGCAGATCTTCGATGACTTCACGCAGGCGAGCTACGACATCAGCGTCGAATACGGTGGCACCGGGCTCGGGCTCGCGATCACACGGCGTCTCGTCGAGCTGCACGGCTCGAAGGTCTTCGTGGAGAGCACCGCCGGGGCCGGCTCTCGCTTCTGGTTCACGCTCGAGATGACCGCCGCAGAGCCGCACGCGGACGCGGGGCGCAGCAGCGGCGACGAGGATCTCGCGGCCGTCGTGCGAGGACTGAGGGTCCTCCTCGTCGACGACAATGAGGTCAATCAGCTCGTGATCGGCGGGTTTCTCGACACGTGGGGCGTCGTCCACGACAGCGCGCGCAATGGTCGCGAGGCCGTCGAGATGGTCGCCGCGAAGCCCTACGACCTCGTGCTGATGGATCTGCGGATGCCGGAGCTCACCGGCTACGAAGCGACGCGCGCGATCCGACGCATGCCCGAGCCACGCCTGAGGGAGCTGCCGATCATCGCCGTGTCCGCTTCGATGCGCATGGGCGATCACGAGGACCTGCAGCAGGCCGGCTTCACCGATTTCGTGGG
>JBKJQC010000671.1:0-2849 GCA_046593995.1 Polyangiales bacterium | reverse complement strand
GGGGAGGGCGGCCTCGTGGAACACGACCTCGACGCCGGCGACGGCGCGCGCGACGATCTCCGGATCGACGACGCTGCCCTCGAAGAGCTCGACGTCGAGACCCTCGAGGTTCTGTCGCCGTCCCGTCGAGAAGTCGTCGAGCACGCGCACGCGCTCGCCGCTCTTCAGCAGCGCCTCGGCGAGGCTCGAACCGATGAAACCGCCGCCGCCCGTGATCAGGTATCGTGCCGAAGCCATGTCGGCCCGAGCCTAGTGCGACGTGCTCGCGGTGTGAACTGCCCGAAGGTGCGGGACTCGCTCGGAGACGCGGCGCGCGGGCGGGTACGCGAGGCGCCGCGCGAGCGTCACTTCATGCCCTTCGTGCGGCGGAGGAGATCGAGCGTCTTCGCGAACTCGATCTCCCACGCGGGCGTGCCCTCTTGGAGGTGCTTCAAGCGCCCGCGCACCTCGCGATCCAGCTCGTCCTCGACCAGCATGTGCTTCTTGAGGATCGGCGCCATCTTGCGGCGCAGCTCGACGTCGGCGGCGAAGACCTCGTCGACGTTGTTCGAGTAGAGGAAGCTCTCGACCAGTTGATCGAGCAGGTAGTCGATCACGTCCTCGCCGAGCTTGAGCCCCTTCTGCTCCGCGACGGACTTCTTCACGCGGCCGAACTCCGTAGGGGGGAGCTTGCGGCCGTCCATCAGCTCGTTCGTCTTGCTCGTGACCTCGCGTTCCAGGCGGAGGTACTCGTTGAGGACGCCTTCGACGTCCTTCTCGACCTCTGGGGGCGATCCGGCCTCGAGATCTTTTTCGGCGACGAGCTTGCGGACGATCTCCGCGGCGATCACGGGGACCTTCGAGCTGAAGAGGCGCATGGCAGCGCCGATCCATACCCCAATCGAGCGAACGAATGCCGCGAAAACGACGCTCCTCGGCGAAGATCCTCGGCGAACAAGATGGCGACGTTCTCGGCCTGGTCCGCGGCCGCGTCGTGGAGCCAGCCCCGGGGGTCCCCCTGGCGCATCCCCTGGCGCATCCCCCTGGCGCATCCCCCTGGCGCACGACGGGGCTCGACGGGGCGCGACGAACCGGCGAGTCTAGCCGTCGCGCCCTTCTGGAGCGCCTGGCGTTCCAGAGATGCCCGCACCGAACGAGCCTCGAGCCCCACTGTCGCGAGGAGCGCCGCTTGATCAACCGGTCAGCAGCCGCAGCTCTCGCGTGCCGCCCATGGCGACGACCGGCATGCGCGAGGAGCTGCGCGCGGCGCTGCTGAAGATCTACGTGCTGCGCCTGCGCGCGGCGCGAGGGGACGAGGCCGCGCGCGACGTGCTCGCGGGCGCCGGGCTCGAGGGAACCGCCGTCGACCTCGAGACGGCTTGGGTCTCGGTCGACGCCGCGCGCCGCGCCGTCGTCGCGATCGCCGAGGAGCTCGGTCCGTCGTGGTGCGAAGAGGTCCCGGCCTACGTCGCGCACCCTGAGGCGCTCGGGACGTGGGTGCGCCTCGTGCGCGAGGCGAAGGAACCGTCCGATGCCTATCGGTATCTGGCTGCGCACGCGCAGGAGCTCACGCGCGTCGGCGAATACGCCGTCGACGAGCCCGAAGGGGCGACCCGCGCTCCCGCGAGCGCGAAAAAGAGCGATCCCGATGAGACCGCCGACGCACCGCTGAAGAAGGCCTTCGTACCGCGTGCGCCCGGTCCGCGCACCATCCTCGTCACCTACCGCGCGCGCCCCGACGAGCCGCCGGAGATCGACGACTACTTGTGCAAGATGCGCGCGGCGCAGCTCTCGGGGCTGACCACGCTGTGGGGCATCGCACCCGCGACCGTCGTGCACGAGAGCTGCCTCGCAAAGGGCGGCGAGGCGTGCAAGTACCGCGTCTCGTGGGACGAGAGCCCGCAGACCAAGATCCGCTCGATCCCGCTCGCCGCGATCGCCGCGGCCGTCGCGCTCGCAATCGTCGCGCCGTTCCACATCGTCGGCGGGTTGCTCGCCGCGCTCGTCGCCGGGGCGCTCGGCTACGGGCTCGGCGAAGTGCACATGCGGCAGAAGCGCGAGGAGCGCGAGCGCGCCTTCGAGCGGACGCGCATCGCAGCCCTCGAGCGCGGGCTCGAGCTGAAGGGCGACGCTCCGATCACGTCGCAGGGCGATCTCGTCGGCACCGTGCTCGGCGGCAAGTACCGCATCGGCAAGCGCATCGGATCGGGCGGCATCGGTGTCGTGCACGCAGCGGAGCATCTCGGCCTCGGGACGCAGGTCGCGGTGAAGGTCCTCCGCGGCGCAGCGGCCAAGGACGGCTCCGAGATCGCGCGTCTCCGTCGCGAGGCGCAGGTCGCGAGCGCGCTCGATCACCCGAACGTGGTGAAGGTCTTCGATCTCGATCAGCTCCCCGACGGATCGATCTTCGTCGTCATGGAGCTCCTCCGTGGCCGCTCGCTCGCGGAGAAGCTGCACCGCGAAGGGCCGCTCGGTCCGGGGTACGCCATCCAGGTCTTCCGCCAGGTCTGCCTCGCGCTCCAGGCCGCGCACGACATCGGCGTGGTCCACCGCGATCTCAAGCCCGGCAACGTGTTCCTCCTCGACGACGGCGAGACCGCGAAGGTCCTCGACTTCGGCATGTCGAAGCTCGGATCGACCGCGTTCGCGGGCAACGAGAAGCTGACCCAAGACGGCTACACGCTCGGCACCCCGGAATACATGGCGCCCGAGCAGTGCATCGGCGCAGCCGTCGAGTCGCGCACCGATCTCTACGAGCTCGGCGTCCTCATCTACGAAGCCGTCACCGGCGACCTGCCGATCAAGAGCAGCAACCGTCGCGAGCTCCTCGACCTGCACCAGCGGCAGATCCCGCCGCCGATGCGCCAACG
>JBKJQC010000641.1:0-6993 GCA_046593995.1 Polyangiales bacterium | reverse complement strand
CCTTGCAATGCGCGAAGATGCGGGCGTGCGCACGCCGGCGCGGATCCTGTTCGGGAGCCCGGTCAACGTGCGCTCCGCCCTCGTGCCGCCGGCCGGAGAGGAGATCGGGTTCTACGTCTCGATGGTCGGCTATCGCGGGGTCGTGCCCGCCGACGCGCGCTTCTGGGAGCTCGCGCGCGCGGTGAAGGGCGGGCTCGACGACGAGCTCGCGCACAACGGCGCGGTCGTCGGCCTCAAGCTGCTCCGCGTGCTGGTCACCCTGCTCGGCGGCGCGAAGGAGAAGCCGCGCGCGCTGGCCGCGAAGTTCGAAGACACCGCGTCGAGCACGACCGGCATCACCAACCTCGGTCGGCTGACCCTCCAGACCGAGCACCCACCGCTCGCCATCGAGGGGCTCCACATCGCGGCATCACCCTCCGCGCTCGGAGACTTCTTGTGCACGGTCGTGACGGTGAACGGCACACTGTTCTGGAACTTCGTCTGGCCCGATCCGGTGATCGACGAGCCCCGCGCGCGAGCGATCGCCGACGACGCCGTCGCGCGCGTTCGCGCAGCGATTTCCGGGTAGGGTGTTGCGGCGCCGTGACGTCGCACTAAGCACGCGCTCATGCTCAGCGTCGTGAAGCGGCTCTCACTCCTCTCGCTCGTGCTCGCCACCGCGTGCACCGTCCGCCCGCGCGATCGCGTCGTCCAAGCGGCCGACGTCGGCGATCCTGCGAAGACGCGCATCACCGCGTTCCTCAGCGCGCCGCACCGGCCCGGACAACCGACGGAGAACCCGTGGGGGAAGATCCCGCGCGCGGCGGTGCAGGACGAGGCGTGGCTCGTGAAGCTCGACGACAAGGAAGCGTGCGTGCACTTCGTCGCCCGCACGCACTCCGGGCTCGATCGCCCGCTCGCGGACTGGCTCGTGACGGTCAACGGAGCGCTTGCCACGCCGAAGAACGAGACCATCACCATCGTCGACTGGTCGCCGGAGGGCGCGCGCGTCGTCGTCGCCGAAGCGCTCACGCCGGAGGCGGCGGCGCCCTATCAGACGCAGGTCCCCGCGCCGGGCGCGTTCCGAGTCCACGAGCGGAGCGCGGATGTCTGCGGCGCATACAAGCGGGACGGCAACGTTCGGCTCGACCTCGTGTTGCAGCCGGAGGACGGTCGCGGGAACTGGGGGCAGGTCTTCGAGTGGAAGGTGAAGTGATACGATGCCCGCGCGTGACCCTTCGTCCTCTGGTCCATGCCTTCGTCCTTGCGACGATCGCCCTCGCGACGACGAGCGCGCGCTCGCAGACGTTTCCCACGACCTGGCGGGGCGTCACGAAGTCCGGTGTCGCCCTCGCCGACGTCGTCGACGGGACGACCAGCGGGCGTGACGTCGTCGGCGATGCCGCGAACCCCGCTGCGTACGTCTGGAGCGACGCCGAGTTCCTCTACCTGCGCTTGCGGGTGAACACGACGGCGATGTCCGGCACGTCGTACACCCCCTTCGTCTGGGGGTGTCTGCTCGAGACCGACGAGGATCTCACGAGCTACGAGAACTTCGTCTTCGTCGATGGGATCTCCTCGCCCGACGCCGTCCGGGTCAAGTGGAACCAGGTCAAGTCCATCCTCGACAGCACGACGGAGCCCGCGGAGACGCTGTCCGCCACGTACGCCATCGAGACGCACGCGCGGGTGGTCGCCGCGACGTCGGCCCTCGGGGGGGATCCGGACTTCTTCGTCGACTTCGTCGCCGCGTGGACCGTCATGAACGCGGTGAAGCCGAACCAGACGCTGCGTCTCGTGTGCGGCTCCGGCACCTCGGCCAGCACGCTGAACGGCGACCTCGCGGGCACGAGCTCGTCGACCACGCTGACGGCGCTGTGGAGCGACGCGCTCGTCTGCGGCGCTCTCGGCTGCGCGCCACCGCTCCCTCCCGACGCAGGTGCCGACTCGGCTGCCGACGCACCCCCCGACACGCTCGCACCGGACACCAGCAGCGCCGATACGGGCGCAGTCTCCGACACTGGCTCGAGCGCTGCGGACACATCGAGCGACCCAGCCGATTCGAGCGCTCCAGATTCGGGGGTGGATTCGAGGGGAGCGACCCCGGACACGGCGACGACCGATACCGCCGTCGCGGACAGTGCTCCGGCCGACACCGCTGCCACGTTCGACGCCACGACGGGAGGCAAGCCGACCGTCGAAGGGACGTTCCAGGGGTGCAGCGCCCCGTCCGAGTGCAGCAGCGGGTTCTGCGTCGACGGCGTCTGCTGCGACTCCGCGTGCGAAGGCTCGTGCAACTCGTGCGCGTTGCCGTGGAGCCCGGGCCGGTGCGCGACCGTCCCCGCCGGTCTGGATCCGCGCGGAGCGTGCGGCGGCGGGCAGACCTGCGTCGCGACGTGCGGGCCGAGCGGCGCGTGCATCACGTCGGGCGCGGGCGCGCAGTGCGCACGCGCGCAGTGCACCGGTCCCACGACGGGCGTCGGTCCGGCGTTCTGTCCCGCGCAGGGGAGCTCGTGTCCGACGGCGGCGCAGCAGGCCTTCGACTGCTCACCGTTCGCGTGCGAGCCCGTCTTCGGCGCGTGCCGCTCGACGTGCGCGAGCTCGTCCGACTGCGCGCCGAGCTTCAACTGCGACGTCGACCTCGGACGCTGCAAGCCGATTCCCGCGGCCGAAGACGACGGCGGCTGCGCGCTCTCCCCGGGAGCGGCGCGCGGTGCGAGCATGGGCGCCGCAGCGATCGCAGGGGCCCTGATGCTCGTCGCCGCACGCGCGTCGCGACGTACGAAGCGGCGCTAAATCAGCGACCTCGATTCTCGAACTCGGCGTACCCGATCGATTGAACACGGAGGCACGGAGGCACGGAGGCTCGAGAGTCTGCCGATCGCGACGCTGCGAGGCCTGGCCCCAGAGTCTGGTCCTCGTTGCGATCGCCGGCGAGACGTGGCTGGGTGCGCGCGGCAGCACTTCAGGGACCTCCGTGCCTCCGCGCCTCCGTGTTCAATCCGAGCGTTCGAGAATCGAGCTCCCTGATTTAGATGCGCTGCTCCGACAGGACGCGCGCGCTCACGACGCGCTTGGGCTGCTGGCCGATGTCGGCGACGTCGAAGCCGAAGCCGAGCCCCTGGACTTGCACGCCCTTCTTCGCGCCGCTCGGGAGCTTCATCGAAGCCTCGACGCGCACGCGGACGTAGACGCCGTTCGCGCCCGTCGGCACGCGGAGCTTCTGCGTGGAGAGCGTCTTGCGCATCCCCGACGCGACGTACTCCCAGCCGGCCTTGTCCGCGTTGAAGTCGACGAGCTTCACGCCGGTGATCGTCCCCGCCGCGTCGGTCTGCACGTCGAAGGTCGCGAAGCCGGCTTCGGGTGCGAGCGAGCCTTGCGCAGCGCCGTGCGCGGCGCTCGCCACCGGTCCGCCGTACCCCGTCCCTGCCTCGGTGTCCTTCGCGTCGAGCCCCGCCTTGAGCTGCGCGTCGAGCTTCGCCTCGAGCTGCTTCTCCTTCGAGATCGGCGGAGCGTCGGCTCCCGTGCCGGGCTGAGGCAAGATGATCGCGTGCTTGCCGGGGGACCCGAGGTCGATGAGCGGCGGGATCTTCGGCTTGGTCGGCGCGACGGGCTCGGTGCCATTCTGCGCGCTGATCTCCGGGCCAGCGACGTCGGTTCCCGTCGGTGACGTGAGCTCGGTATTGCTCGCAGCGCTCGGCTTCGACTTGATCGCGACGCGTGGCGCGACGATGCCCGGCGCGGCCACGCCTCCGGTCGGAACGTCCGGAGCGGCAGGGACCGTCTCCGTCTCGGGCAGCGGCTCGGCGGTGTTCTCGATGTTCTCGACGGATACGATCTCGGTCAGCTCGAGAGGTGCGGCATGGAGCCGCGCGCCCGAGTCATGCGTGGGACGCCCTGTCGCAGCCGTGACCGCGTACACCGCGACGTGCAAGGCCGTCGCGGCGACCAGCATCCCGGCGAGGCGGCGGTCCATGTCCCTCGGATGAGCATGCCCTGTTCCACGTTCATTGGCGACGGGAATGAAGGCATCGCGGCTGTGCAGAACGTTCCACCGCGCCTAGGATGCCGCCATGCCGAACGCGTACATCTCGGGCACCGGCGCCTACCACCCGCCGCGCGTCGTCACCAACGACGACCTCCGCACCGAGTACGGAATCGACACGACCAGCGAGTGGATCGAGAAGCGCACAGGCATCGAGTCGCGCCACTTCGCCGAGGATGGCGTGGGGTCGTCGGATCTCGCGGTGCACGCCGCGCAGCAGGCAATCGAGGCCGCGAAGATCGACAAGAGCGATCTCGACATGATCATCTTCGCGACGCTCTCGCCGGAGCACTGCTTCCCCGGCTCGGGTGTCTACCTGCAGCAGAAGCTCGGCTTGTGCGAGGGGCCGAAGGCGAAGTTCGTCCCCGCGCTCGACGTGCGTAACCAGTGCTCGGGCTTCCTCTACGGCCTCTCGACGGCGACCGCGATGGTGAAGTCGGGCGGCTGCAAGCACGTGCTCGTCGTCGGCGCAGAGGTCCACTCCCACGCGCTCGATCTCTCGACGAAGGGGCGCACCGTGGCCTCGCTCTTCGGCGACGCTGCGGGTGCCGTCATCGTGAGCGCCACCGAAGAGGACCGCGGCATCCGCTCCTGGCACCTCGGCGCCGACGGTCGCTACGCCGACGTCCTCGCCCAGCGCATCTGGGACATCCGCAAGTTCCCCTTCATCCCGCAGGACGAGAAGGGCGTCGGCCAGGTCCAGCCCGAGATGATGTGGGCGCAGATGGAAGGGAAGCTCGTCTTCCGCAACGCCATCGAGCGCATGATGCAGGTCTTGATGGAGGCCTGCATCACCAACGGCATCACCGGGAACGACATCGATCTGTTCGTGTTCCACCAGGCGAACCTGCGCATCAACCAGTACCTCCAGCAGGCCCTCGCCATCCCCGATTCCAAGGTCGTTCACAACATCCAGCACATGGGCAACACGACGGCGGCGACGATCCCGACGCTGCTCGCCGAGGCCGAGCGCAATGGAAAGCTGAAGCGAGGGATGAAGGTCGCGATGACTGCGTTCGGGAGCGGGTTCACCTGGGGTTGCGTCATCGCCGACTGGTGAGCCTGGGTCTAGGGTCTAGGGTCTAGGGTCTAGGGTCTAGGGCGCGCAGTCGTGCGGCGCCGACCTCCCTTCGCTCGCGTGTGTTGTCAGTCGTCAGTCGTCAGCGTCAGTCGTCAGTCGTCCGAGACGAGAAGGTCGAGAGTCGAGAGTCGAGAGTCGAGAGCTACGAGACGAGACGAGACGAGACGAGACGAGACGAGCGCAGAGCGGCAACCGTCACTCGGACTCTCGACTCTAGACTCTCGACCTCTCTCGACGGGCGACTGCAGCGGCGACCACGTCGAGGCCGAGAGACTTTGCACCCAGACCCTAGACCCTAGACCCTAGACCCTAGACCCTAGACCCCAGACCCATGGACAAGCACAAAGACTGGCTGCTGTGGGACGGCATCTGAGGCTTCTGACGCCGCGCATCCGTCTGGGTCAGACGGAAAGACACCGCCGAGAACCTCGAGATCGTTCCCTATCAGGACGCGCCGAAAGCGTCCGAGGGCGGACCGATGACCGACGAGCTGTTCGTCGCGTGCAAGCGCGCGGTGCACGTCGTCAAAGCGGACGGCACCGTGCTGCGCGGAGGGCGCGCGACCATGTACGCGATCCGTCGGCTCGGTGCGGTGCACGGGTTCTGGCGCGGCGTCGCGCGCTTCCTCTCGTGGCCGCCGATGATCTGGTTCGTCGAGGTCGGCTACTACATCGTCGCGCGCAATCGCGTCTTCTTCTCGAAGCTCATGATGAAGGATCCTTCCCTGAGAGAGCGGCGGGAGCCGAAGAAGCCGGACGCTTGAGGAGCTTCGCATCGAGCGAGTAGGGACCGGCGCCGCGGAGGACGAGCGCGACGAACACCGTCAGGTAGAGCAAGGCCATCTCTGACTTCGCGAGCGGGTCGATGCGATGGCGGTAGAGCGCGACGAGCATGGTGAACGACGCGAACGCGGCGGCGGGGCGCGCAAAGAGCCCGATGGCGATGAGCGCCCCGCCCACGAGCTCGGTCAGACCCGCGCACCACGCGAAGAAGGTCGGCATCGGGAACCCGAGCGCCGCGACGGACTTCGTGAAGTCCGCCATCTTGCCGCCGAGCACCTTGCCGTAGCCGTGGAACCCGGCGAGCGCGGCCCCGAAGACGACGCGCACGATCGCGAACGCAACCTCAGACCGGCGCGCTTCGCTCAGGCTCGGACTTGGCATCTTGACTCTTGCGTGTAGCACGCATCACCGCAGCGATCGCCGTGAGCAGACCCTCGGCCTCGAAAGGTTTGTCGATGCGGATGTTCGGTACGTGCTCGAGGAACGAGCGCGCCCGCGGCGTGAAGGCGCCGCCGGTGAGGAAGATCATGCGTCGCGCGATCTCCGGTGCTTGGCGCGCGAGCTCGTCGTGGAGATCCATGCCGGTGAGCTCCGGCATCATCAGATCGCAGAGGATCGCATCGTAGCGCTCTCCGGCGAGCAGTCGATCGCGCGCCTCGCGGGCGTGGACCATCGCGGTCACGTCGTGCACGTCGGCGAGCAAGAGCTGCACCGCCTTCCCGATCATCGGCTCGTCGTCGACCACCAGGATCTTTCCGCGCGGCGGGTCGCTGGTGATCGGGCCCTGGACCGACGGCCGCGGCAGGTCGTCGAGCACGGGCGCAGCCGGGAGGACCACGCGGAACAAGCTCCCGCCGCCGACCTCGCTCTCGACCTCGATGCGGCCGTTCATCGCGGAGACGATGCCGTGACAGATGGTGAGCCCGAGCCCGGTGCCCTCGCCGAGGCTCTTCGTCGTGTAGAAGGGATCGAAGATGCGGTGGAGGATCTCGGGCGGGATGCCGGGGCCGGTGTCCTTCACCTCGAGCACCGCGTTCCCGAGCTCGTCGGTGCGGGTGCACACGCGGATCTCGTGGTCGGCGACGGCGCCCTCGGGGATGGCCTGG
>JBKJQC010000363.1:0-5205 GCA_046593995.1 Polyangiales bacterium | reverse complement strand
CGCCGCGACGTACCTCCTCGAGCCCGCGTCTCCCGGGACCGTGCGCGTCCGTCTCGACGGCGTGGACGTCGGCACCGACACCGCGATCGAGACGGACGCGCACGGTCCCGGGAGACGCGGGCTCGAGGAGGTACGTCGCGGCGCGATCGAGCTCGATGACGAGCCGCGCGGAGTCGTGCGTGCTCCAGCGCGAGACGCGGAGGACGCGCGCGCGCGCGGGCTTCGCTTCGAGCTTGGGATCGAACGGGTTCGCGACGCCTTCCATGGCGAGCGCGCGGTCGAGGCTCTCGAGCACCGTAGGCGGAGGCTTCCACGAGGAGGCGCGTTCGAGGGCGGACTCGAGCTCGCCCACGCACGAGGCGGCCGAGAGGCGCCGACGCGCGACGTAGAGCTCTCGATAGGTCACGCGCGGATCGTGCGCGATCTCGCCCGCGAGCTCCGCCCGGAGCCGCGCGGGACGGCACGCCTCCGCGACGTCGGCGCCGGAGGACGACCGCGCGCTCGCGCTCGACCACCATTCGAGGGCACGCCGCGCGTCGTCCTCGGTGCTCGCACCGACGACGCGATACGCGCGGGCGCGCAGCTCCCCGGCGAGCGTCGCGAGGGCGGCGCCGCGTGACGTCGACCCTTCGGCGACGGCCTGTGCGAACACGCGGTCTCCCGTCGAGACGAGCGTGGCGTGCGGCGTCCCCCGATCGGCGAGCGCGCGCGTCCCCTCCTCGAGGAGGCCGAGCGCCGAGGTCGGGGCAGCGGAGCCCGAGCCCGCGTCGGCGCGGTGGCCCGAGGACCAGCCGTCGCGACCACCACACGCATCCAGGCCAACGAGGCCAACGAGGATCGCGCCGCCGATCGAGAGCGCCGCCACGCGCCACATGCTCGGCACTCTCGCTCGGTCGGCCGCGTGCGTCCAACTTGAAGCGCTCGGCCAGTTCGTGGACCATCGCTCCGTGCTCCGAGATTCCCAGCCGCCGACCGGACAGCCGCCCACCGCGAACGCCGCCCCCCCGATCTACTTCGATCGGAACACCGGGACGCACTTCGACAACGCGTTCGACATGGTCAACATGTACCTCACGCGTTGGGCCGAGAAGACGGGCATCGGCATCGAGGGACTCCTCGATGCGACGGGCTACGCGCAGGTGAAGCGCGGCAGCGCGTTCATCGGGATCAACGTCCTCGAGGACAACGGCGTCCTGATGATGCTCGCCCCGATCATGGAGGTGCCCTTCACCGGTCGCGAGCGGTTCTATCGCAAGCTCCTCGAGATCTCGTTCCTCCAGACGAGCGATGCCGCGTTCGCGATCGACGGCAAGAAGGACGTCGTCTACGTGCGCGCGCTGCGACGTCTCTCGGCGCTCGACTACGAAGAGTTCGAGGATCTCCTGTCCACCGTCGGCGCCGTCGCCGACCAGTGGGACGACGAGCTGAAGGCGGACTTCGGCGACTGAGAGGTCGTGAATCTTTCGTTCGCCTCACCGATGACCAACAGGGAGGCGGGGAGACGGGGAGGTGAGAGGGAGGTCGAGCATGTGCTGCCGCGGACATCAACGTTTTGGCGGCCGTGGTGTCATCGACGTCGTCGCCTGGTCCGGCAGACCTCTGGTTCCTCCTTCTCGCCTCCCCGGCTCCCCGGCCTCCCTGTTTGTCGGCGGCTCGGTCGAGACCCAAAAAGTTCACGGTCTCTGAGCGGCGCCCTCACGGAAGGCGAGGAGGGAGAGGCTGCAACGGCCGAGCTGCCTCCCGATTTGCTCGCTACCTCTTCAGGCTGCTAGACCCTAACGGTCCTTCGCGCGTCGTACCGGCGAAGGGGAGCGCACATGTCCAATTCGCCTCGGAACCCGGGCACCGATCTCCGGATGCCGCAACGTTCGCCCGAAGAGCTCGAGCGATTCGCCGCGCTCTTCATCCCGACGTGGGATCTGCCGCCGGAGGTCCCGAAGGGGCCCGAGGTTGGTTTCAAGGCCGCATCGTTCGATGCGTCGCTGGTGAACGCGCTGACCGCGCCATCCGTCGCGGGCCAGCCGCCCGCGCATCCCGCTGCCGCCCAGCTCGCGCCGAGCCCGGCGCGTCCGGTCAAGGCAACGATGATGGGCATGGGCAGCGAGCTGCAGGCGGAGATCGCCGCGGCCCAGGCGCGCGTCGCGCAGGAGCAAGCTGCGCAGAACCAGGTGGCGCAGGCAGCGACCGCAGCAGCGTCGCCCATGATGCCGCCCCCGGTCATGGCCGCAGATCCGTTCGCGGCGCCCTCTCCCGCCGCGCCGGCCCCGATGCCCGCTGCGCCCGCGTTCGCCCCGATGCAGGCGGCTGCCGAGCCCGCTGCCCCCGCGCGCTCGCCGCTCGCGTCGACCCAGATCGCCGTGATGCAGTCGAAGCCCGCGGCCGCGCCCTACGCGCCCGCGATCACGGGCGCGGGCGACGACGAGTACGCGACGCCGACCCCGCGGAAGAAGACGGGGCTGGTCTTCGGAATCATCGGCGCCGTCGCCGTGCTCGGAGCGGTGGGTGCGTTCTTCGCGCTGCGCTCCCCCGAGGAGAAGAAGGACGATTCGAGCGACGATTCGAGCAAGCAAGCGCCCGTCGAGAAGAAGTCGACGGCGAAGAAGACGATCGATCTCCCGGAGCCCACGCCGCCCCCTGCCGAGGCCAAGGACGACGAGAAGCCGGCCGAGAAGCCCGCGGAGAAGCCCACGGCCACCGCCGCCGCCAAGGCGACCGAGACCGCGCCGCCCCCGGCCGTCACGACTGCGGCCCCGAAGGCGACTGCTGCGCCGCCTCCGGCGACGGCTGCCGCCCCGAAGGCCCCTGCGCCGACGGCCACCGCGGCTGCGGCTCCGAAGGCGACGGCGCCCACTGCGACGGCTGCCGCGAAAGCGACCGCCGCGCCCGCGCCCACGGCGAAGAAGCCAGGCAAGATCAAAGACGAGTTCTGAGTCTTCGGACCCGCTCCACGGCGTGGTAATGAGCGCCGTTCCCCCGCGCGGTGCTCGGGGGCTCGGAGCTCTTCATGCGGATCCGCGCTCTCGCCCTCGTCCTCGCGGCCTCGATCGCCGCGCCTCCGGTGTTGCTCCCGACGCGCGTCGCCATCGCGCAAGGGATGGACGCCGACACGAAGGAGGCGAAGGTCCTCTTCGAGGACGGGGTCAAGTTCTACAAGGCCGGCAAGTTCGAGGAGGCGCGCGTGAAGTTCAAGGCCGCCTACGGCCTGAAGAAGCGCCCGAGCATCGTGCTCAACCTCGCGAACGCCGAGCTCGCGACCAAGCGTCCGCTCGACGCCATCGTGCACTTCAAAGAAGTGCTCGCGATGCCGGACGCGAAGCCCGATGACAAAGACGAAGCGAAGATCGGCCTCGGCGAAGCGCGCAAGCAGGTCGGCATCATCGTCATCGACGCGCCGACCGGTAGCCCCGTCACCATCGACGGTCAGACGTGGGGCGTGCCGCCCGACGGCACCATCGAGGTGATGCCCGGCCCGCACACGATCGTGCTCAAAGGGCCGGCCAAAGAGGTCATCGAGAAGGTGAACCTCGCCCCCGGCCAGCAGGTGAACATCTCGCCGAAAGGCGCGGAGGCACCGCCGCCGCCCGGGGTCGTGCCGCCGCCCGCGGGGACCGCTCCGCCGCCCGCGCCGACCGACGCGCCGCCGGTCGTCGCACCGCCCCCTCCCACGCCCACGCCGCCCCCCTCCGACACGAAGCAGACGCAGGGCTTCTTCCAGACCATTCATCCGGTGACGTACGTCGCCGCGGGCGTCACCGTGATCGCCCTCGTCGGGTTCATCGGGTTCGCGATGAAGGCCGGCACGCACGACGACAACATCGAGAAGCTCAACAACGCGGTGAACGAACGGCCGACGTGCAACACGCCATTGGCGGCAGGCCGCATCTGCACCTCGGAAGCGAACAAGGCGATCTACCGGCAGCAGGGCCGCGAAGAGATCGAGAAGGCGGACTCGGCGCGCACACTCTCGACCGTGTTCGGCGTCACCGCGATCCTGGCCGCCGGCGCGACCGTCGCGACGTTCATCCTGCTTCGCAAGAAGGACGGCAGCGTCGCCTTCGTGACCTCGCCGACCTACGGCGGCGCGAGCTTCTCGCTCGTCGGCAGCTTCTGATCATTCTTCTCGGGTGGCGTTGGCGTACGCACGGTGCCTCACCCGAGCGGAGCGCGCTTCGGCGCTCGGCTCACGCGGGTGGTGCGAACCGACTTCTCCACCTGGTCGAGCCAGTCGCTTCCCTTGCGGATGAACGTCCCGATCCCGAGCGAACGCAGCAGGGCGACGTCGCGTGGTTGTGCGGCCGCGCTCAACGCCACGATCCGCATGTCGGGCGCGATCCCCGCACCGCGCAGGTACATGCAGAGCTCGATGCCGTTCATCGACGGTAGGCCGACATCGAGGAGGAGCAGATCGGGTGGCGCCTGTCGCACATGCGCGAGCACGGCGTCGCCATCGCGCGCGACACGCACGTCCGCGTCCGGCATGAGCTCCGCGACGAACGCTTCGAGTACGTCGGCGATCGCGCGGTCGTCCTCGGCGATCAGCACGGACATCGGCCGCTCTTCCGGCTCTTCGGCGCTCCGGAGCATGGTCCGGATGATCTCCATCGTCGCCGGGCGCTCGGCCGGATCCTTGTGCAGCGTCGCCTCGATCAGCGCCGCGAGCTTCGGCGGCACATCGGGCCGGATCGAGCCGATCGGCGGAGCCGCCGCGCGGAGCTGTTGATCGAGGATGGCGTGGACCGACGACGCGTCGAAGGGACGACGGCCGCAGAGCAGCTCGAAGGCGAGCACGCCGAACGCGTAGACGTCGACGAGGTAGGCACCACCGCGCGAGACCGTATTGGCGATCGCCTCGGGCGCCATGTACTCGGCCGTCCCCGCGCCGCCGTCCGCCTCGCCGTGCTCCGACTCCGGGACGAAGATCCCGAAGTCCGTGACGACGAGGCGATTCCCGGGTGCGAGCATCACGTTCGCGGGCTTCACGTCGCGATGCGCGATGCCGGCGGCGTGGACCGCGGCCAACCCGTCGGCGAGGCGCCCGAGGATGTCGATCGCCTCGGCGATCGGGATCCGACCGCGTTGCCGCGCGATGTGATCGGCGAGCGTCACCCCGGCGATGCGCTCCATCACCATGACATCGATCTCGCCGTGGCGCGCGACGCCGTAGACGGTGACGATCGCCGGGTGGCGGATCGCGGCAAGCGCGCG
>JBKJQC010000230.1:0-11888 GCA_046593995.1 Polyangiales bacterium | reverse complement strand
ACGCCGTCGAGCTCGATGCGCGTGCTCGGCGGCACGCACCGCACCGTGCGGAACCCGAGCCGCTCGGCCACGCGCGCGACCAGCCCGTCCGGCGTGATCACCACCGAATCGGGATCGAGCGCGGCGAGCCGACGAAGGCTCGGGATGTCGAAGTGATCCGGGTGCCGATGCGACACCACGACGAAGTCTGCCTGCAAGGCCTCCGCGTGGATCTCACGCGGAGGATCGACCTCGAACACGCCGCCGTGGTGCCGATCGTGGAGCAACGGATCGAAGAGGAAGCGTAAGCCCTCGGCCTCGGCGAGCGCCATCGCGTGACCGAGCGGGTACCACCACATCTTCGCGCATCGTACGGCCCGCAGGCGCGGGACCAACAGGGACGAACAGAGAACGAACAGGGAGACGGGGGACGGGGAGCTCCAGAGGTCTGCCGATCTCTGCTCACGCGCCCACGTCGCTCTCGCCTCCACCGAGCCTCGAGGATTCGAGAAGAACACGGAGGCACGGAGGCGCGCAGGGACGCGGAGGCTCGAGCAGTCTGCCGATCGGGGCGACGGCGTCGATGTCGCGATCGCGGCAGCGACCTCGTGGTACGCGCGCGGCAGCACACTCTCAGCCTCCGTGCCTCCGTGCCTCCGTGTTCAATCCGGGTCTCGACAGCACGTGGAGACGGTGGCGACGGCCACTGCAGCGGCGAAGCAGCCGCAGTGATCGGCAGACTGCTCGAGCTCCCCGTCTCCCGTCTTTCTTCTCGAGCTCGCGGAACGTTCAACGGAAGTGGATCACGCGCTCCGGGCTCTCGGTGCCGTTTCCTGCGGCATCCTTCGCGCGCACGGAGAAGCGGCGGTCGCCGCTGCCGACCCGGATGCGCCAGGTGTACGTGTCGCCCGACTTGGTGCAGCTCCACGCACCGCCGGTGCCGGGGCAGGCCATCGTGGTGCCGAGCGTCTTCCACAGGAGCTCGACCGACTTCACGGAGGTGTCGTCGGTCACCTTCGCGACCACGTCGATCGTGCTGTGGGCGTCGAAGCGCGCGCCGGCCGTGGGCTTCACGGTCGCGGCGTTCGGGTCGACGGTGTCGCCAACCGGATTGGGCGTGGGAGCAGGCGTCGGCGCGCCGAGCTGCGAGGCGTAGAGCTTGGCGAAGCCGGCCTTGTCGTGCTCGGAGAGAGCGGCGCGGTTCGCGCTGTAGAGGCTCCCGTCCTTCTTGGTGATCGTCGCGCGGCCGTTTCTCGAGAACCCATAGGGGCCGTAGTGCATGACCGAGCCGATGTCGTACGGGCCGAGGAGGAGGCTGTCGCTGACCATGCGGAACTGGCTCTCGCGACCGCTCGTGACGTTCTCGAACCGGATGCTGATGAACTTGTCGCGGTCGGGGCGCGACTGCTCGTGCCAGAAGCCGATCGCGTGGCCGATCTCGTGGATCACCGCGCCGGTACCGCAGCCGCTCGCGAGGTTGATGTACTGCTGTCCGCCCATGCGTCCGACCATCGACGAGCAGCCGCTGCCGGGGCGGAACGTGACCCAGCTCGTCTCGTTGGTACGCTTCACGAACCGCAGCTTCGTCGCCGACTCCCACTGCGCGATCGCGTTCTGCACGCGCACGGTGTTCGAGAGCGTCGAGGAGATCGTGTAGGGCACCACGCCCTTCGGCCACAGGCGCGCGGCTCCGCTCCGTCCGGCGGCCTGTCCGCCGAGCGAGTCGACCTCGTCGATCTCGCCGAGGACGATGTCTCCCTCGACGACCGCGAGGCCGTCGATCCGCTGGAAGCCCGTGCGGAGGAACCCGACGTTGGTGTCGACGGTGAGCTCGCCCGCATCCTCCTCGACCTGCGTCGGGCAGTGCGTCGCGCCGTCCGTCATCGACGCGGAGTAGACCTCGGTGCAAGACCGGCCGTCGTCGGTCTCGAGATCGAACTCGGCTGCGCGCGTTCCTGCGGAGTCGTCGAGGGCGCCGACGGCACACCCCTCGGCGAGGGCGAAGACGGACAGCGCGAGCAGCGTCGAGGAGAGCCGGGTGGTGCGCATGCCTCGTTGTTGTGCAACTGCGGAGCCACCGGGAGTATGCGCGAATCGGCCTAATTTGTCGGGCTCCCCGGCTCCGTGACGTCGGCGCTGTCGGCGTGACGTCTCGCTGTGACGTCACGTCCCGCAGAACGAACGGACCCTCTACCATCCACCGTGGCCCACCGCCGTTTCGTCCTCAGCGCGCTCGTCGTCGCGGCGACGGCGATCGGCGTCTATTGCCTGCGATCCGGCGAGCGCGTGCGCGGGTGGGTCGCGCTCTCGGTCGCGCTCGTGCTGCTCGTCGTGTCGATCCGCGGAGCGATGCGGTCGACGAAGAGATCGTCCTGATCAGCGCGTCAGCACGCGCGCGATCGCGACCGCTGCCGCGTGCCGCACGCCCGTACGCCCGATCGCCCACGGCGCATCCACGGTGCAGCCGAGCGCCTCGGCCATCCCGACGGCGTCTCCTGCGGGGCGACCGAGGAGCTGGATCGCCGAGATGCGGACGTCGATCTTCGGTGCGAACCCGTCCCTCCGGAGGAGGTTCATCACGTACTCGCCCCACGCGGTGAGGACGTCGTCGCCGATGAACGCCGCGAACCGCGCGCGAAAGCTCTCACGGCTCTCCCCCTCGAGGACGAGCACTTCGGGCACGCCACTGTGGCGCGTGAAGCCCGGAGAGAGCGGCTGTCTCGGCGCGACGAACGCTTCGAATCGCTCGCCGGTGCGGACGCGCTCGGCGACGAGATGCGCGAGCTCGGGCGTGGGCCCGTACTCGGTGCCGCGCGGCCACGCGTTGGCCTCCGCGTACGTCACGACCAGCGGCATCCCCGAGAGCGGCATCTTCCGCGGCTTCTTCGGCTCGAGGCTGCGGGCGAGCGCGTTCTGTTTGTGACGACTCGAGCTCCGCTCACCCGCGATGCGGACCTGGTGATCGACCATCGCGTCGAACGCCGAGAGGACGGGCTGCAGGTCGGGAGCGTCGGCGCCGCGATCGAGGTAGCGGAGCGCGGCCACCGTCGCCTCGATCGTCGAGACGCAGTGCGCGGCCGGCTCCTTGCGGATGCGATAGTTGCTCGGGGTCGCGGGGGTGAACGCGTAGCGCGGGAGCCGCCCGAGGCTCGGGTTCACCCGCAGGAGCTTGCGCGCGTGCGCCCACGTCCCGTCGACGACGACCAGCGTGACGGGCCCGGTCGGCGGCGAAGTCGCGAGATCGATCGCCGACGGACCGGGCGCGAGGAGGATCGCCGGAGCGGCCGGATCTCCGAGCGCGGCGACGAGCTCGGGATCGTTCTCCAGCTCGACGCCGACGATGCGTCGCGCCGAGAGGCAGCGCTCGACCATCCACGCGGTGCCGATCGGGTTGTCGCTCTCGCGGGGGTGCTGGAGCACGACGACCTTCGTGCGCGGGGCCACCGTCACGAGGGCCGAGCAGATGCAGACGAGCGGCGGGCGCTCACAGCCGTCACAGTACGCGCGCGGCGTCCACTCCGTCGACAGCATGTCTCGGGTGGGAGATTGCATGACCGGGGCTCTCGTAGCGCAGCCGGGTCAGTGTTGCGACTGGCAGACCAGGCAATCTCCCGAGTCAGACGCGCCAGTACAGGGCACGCCGGGCGCGCGCTCGACGCAGAGGCCGAGCTTTCCCTCCGCGTAGACGCACGACGTCCCGACCTTGGTGCAGGTGGTGACCGGCTTGTCGGTCTGCTCGATGCTCTTCGGACACGCCGTCAGCGCGAGCGCGAAGCCACAGATGACCGCGAGCAGCAACCTCACTGCGCGACCGCGCCCTGCTCGATCCACGCGCCGACGATGTTCCGCTCTTCCTCGGTCATGTTGGTCTTGTTGCCGAGCGGCATCGACTTCTGGGTGACCGCGCGCTCGCGGATGCGCGCCGCGAACGCCTTCATCTGATCGGGCGAGTCGAGCTTCACGCCGACGGGCGCAACCTTCCAGACGTCGTCGGTCGGCGTCTCGCTGTGGCAGGGCGTGCAGCGCTTCTGCACGATCTCGCGGGCCTCGGCGATGGCGACCTTGCGCGTGACCGTGCTCTTGGTCTCGGCCGCCTTCGGCTTCGTCAGCACGAAGAGCGCGACGACCCCGACGAGCACCGTCGCCGCGGCCCCGGTGAGCCACGCGCGGTACCAGAAGCGGATGTTCATGAAGTGGCGGACGAGCGCGCCCGACACCATCAACACGATGAGCACGATCCAGTTGAGGCTCTGGCCGTAGGTGCTCGGGAAGTGGTTGCTGATCATCATGAACAGCAACGGGAACGTCATGTAGTTGTTGTGGATGGAGCGCTGCTTGGCCTTCTTCCCGTAGGCCGGATCCTGTGCGCGCCCCTCCTTCGTCGCGGAGACGAGCTCACGCTGCGAGGGAACGATGATCATCCAGACGTTGCCGGTCATGATCGTCCCGAGGACGACGCCGACGTGGATGTACGCAGCGCGCCCCGAGAGCCACTGCGTGAGCCCGAAGGCCATCGCCCCGAGCAGCGCGAACCCGACCACGCCGAACGCGAGGGGCTTCGTCATCAGCGCGCGGCAGAGCAGGTCGTAGACGATCCACGCGCCGATGATGGTGCCGACGCCGATGGTGATCGCGAGGTGCGAGTGGAGCGCCTTGACGCTCGGATCGATCATCAGCCCGGCGCCGCCGAGGTAGTAGACGACGATGAGGAGGAAGATGCCGCTCGCCCAGGTGGTGAAGTTCTGCCACTTGAACCAGTGCAGGTGCTCCGGGAGCTGCCCGGGCTCGAGCTGCTTCTTCACGACGTCGTAGAAGCCGCCGCTGTGCACCATCCAGATCCGACCTTCGAACCCCTCGGGGGAGCCTTCTGGCTTCTCGAGGTTGCGGTCGAGCCAGTTGAAGAGGAGGCTGTTCCCGATCCACATGATCCCGGCGATCAGGTGGACCCAACGGATCAAGAGGTCGAAGAGCTCGCGCAGATGAGCGGACAAAACAGGGCTCCTTCTCGGCGCTCACGATACATGATGGCGCCCCTGGCGGTCGCCTTCGTGACGTCCTGTTCCCGTCGGGCTCCTTCGCCGGATCGGGTGACCCGGGACCCGGTCGAGGTACCGCTCCGCGAGACCTCGGTTCCCCCGAACGTGGTTCGCTCTTTGGCGATGATCGGGGGCCGCGTCGTCGACCTCGACCAACGCAAAGTGCGCCACACGCTCTCCGCGGACGCGCCGACCTTCCAGGCGCACGACCGGCGCGACGCATTCATCGTCGACCGGGCAGGCAAGGTGCGCGCGTACGATCTGACGACCGGCGCGCGCCGCTTCGAGGTGGTCCCCGCGCACTGCCAGCAATTCGCGACGACCGAGCGGACGCTCCACTGTCTCGACGGCGCGGGGTGGTCGAGCGTGGACAAGAGCACCGGCACGGTCCGCGCGGTGAAGCCGGCGTCGACGGTGCCCGTCGCGCAGATCGTCGGCCTCGGGAGCACCCTGATCGTCTTGCGGGGTGGCGGCGTCCTCGAGGCGTGGGAGCACGGTGACACCCTCGTCGCCACGATCGCGGCGCCGCTCCACGCCTTCCCGCCGCTCGTCGCCCGGGGCGATCGCGTGTGCGGCGCGGCGGCCATCACCTCCGCCGTGTTCGCCAGCTGCTGGTCGAAAACGCTGGTGCCCCTCTGGAGCAAGTCGGTGTCGCTCATCTCGCCCGGCGATCCGAAGCACGCGCGCGGAGAGCTACGCAGGCTCGACGCGGACTTCCTCGTCGCCACTGCCTCCGATGCGGGCGTTCCCATTCGTTCGGTCGTCTTGCGCATCGACGACGGAAAGGAGCTCGCGCGCGTGAGCGGCGACGTCGCTGCAGCCATCATGGGCGCACCAGGTGTGCTCGAAGCCCTGATCGCCATGCGGCCGACGCTCGCCTATCGCGACCCGACGGGCGCCGTGCGCTGGACCAGCAAGGCATGGGGTGATTCGGCAGCGGCGGTGCACGCGGGAGACGCCGTCGTGGTCGCGACGTGGAACCGCTCGTCCGCGGGCGCCCAGATCGCCGCGTACGATCGCGCGACCGGCGTCGAGCGGTGGAAGACCGCGCCGAAGCTCCCGCCGATCGCGCACAGCGCGTACGTGAACGAGGTCGAGCTCGCATGGCGCACGGGGGCGCTTGCGATGTACGGAGACGAGGCCGCGGTCGAGTACCTGCTGCTGGTCGAGCCCTCGAGCGGCAACCCCCTGCTCGACGTGGTCGTCCCACGCTGGTGACCTCAGACCGCGGCGCGGCGGAGACGGGTCACCACCGGGAGGTGATCGCTGAACCCGGCGCGGTCGAGCTCCTGCTCGCTCGGGCGGACGCCGCGCTCGAAGAACGTGCGCGGGGCGCCGTGCTCGTCGAGCATGAACTCCTCGCGCACCACGCGCGTCGAGCCCGCGACCCAGGTGAGCCCGCGCGCGTCGAGGAGCCCGGGCGAGATGAACACCTGATCGAAGGAGTTCCACTCGCCGTCGGTGCCCGTATAGGGATAGGGCCGGGTGAAATGCGTCGCGAGGGCGCGCACCCCCGAGGCGCCCGCGCGGACGAGCGCCTCGAGGTGAGCGGCGTCGCGCACCTCGCTGCCCTCGTGCTTCGCGGTGTCGGCGAGCGTGTGGTAGAGGCCGGCCTGGCGCGCGCGCACGGCGTCCGCGTCGACCGATGCGCAGAGGCCCTTCGCGCCGAGGGCGGCGTCGCCCGGGCTCACGTTGAAGTCGCCGAGCACGATCACCTCGGCGTCCGGATCACGCGCGACGCATCGCTCGACGAGCGCGCAGAGCGTCCTCGCGACATGCAGCCGCTGGGACTCGAACGCGCCCTTCCCGGCGGGCCAGTGATTGACGAACACGGTGAGCGCGACGCCGTGCACGTCGAGCGTCACCTCGAGGATGCCGCGCGGCTTGTGCTCCCGGTCCAGACCGAAGCGACTGGTCCCGTGCAACACGGGCTCCGAGAGCAGCGGGAACCGGCTCAGGAGGGCGTTGTCGAGCCCGTGCAGATCCTCGGTGTCGAAGTGGACGAGCGTCGTGTAGCCGAGATCCGCGAGCGCCTCGTCGCGCAGCCGCTCGACCACGCCGCGCGTCTCGACCTCGTTGAGCGCGAGGATGTCCGGCCCGCGCCCCTCGTCGATCGCGCGGACGATGCGCCCGATGTTCGCGAGCTTGGTCTCGAGCTTCGCCTCGGTCCACGCGTAGAACCCGTGCGGGAGGTACTCGTCGTCGAGCTTCCCCGGCTCCTTCTGCGTGTCGAAGAGCGCCTCGACGTTCCACGTCGCGACGACGATGTCCCCGCCCATCGGCATGAGCCTATCCGAGCGCGTCGGCGAGCGCGATCAGCCTCGGAGCTTCATCCAGAAGAGGAGCGCGATCGCCGCCACCGCGAGCGCGATCAGGACGACGCTCCGGTTCTTGCGCGGGGGCTCGCTCAGCACGCGCCCCTCCGGCGCGCGCTCCTCCACGACCGGGGCCTCGGCGCGCGCGAACACCTGCTGAAGCGCCGCGACCAGCTCGCGCGCGTTCGCGAAACGATCGTCGCGGTCGCGCGCGCACGCCTTCGTGAACCACGCGTCGAGCGCCCGTGGCAGCGTGCGATCGACGTGAGACGGCAGCGGCAGCGGACGCACCTGGATCGCGTCGGCGATGCCGCGCAGCGTGGCGCCATCGAACGCGCGCTGGCCGGTGAACGCCTCGAACGCGACCGAGCCGAGGGAGAACAGATCGCTCCGCGGATCGAGCTTCTGCGCCGAGAGCTGCTCCGGGCTCATGTACTGCGGCGTGCCGACGATCGTCCCTTGCTCGGTGAGCTGGGTCATCATCTTGTCCACGCGCTTCGCGAACCCGAAGTCGATCAGCTTCACGAACCACGTGTCGCCGGAGAAGCCGTCCGACGGGACGAGGAAGACGTTCGCGGGCTTCAGATCGCGATGGATGATCCCTCGCTCGTGCGCGCGATGGAGCGCTTGGCCGACCTGCGTGACGATCGAGACGACGTCCTTCGGCGGGAGCGGTCCCGACTGCAAGGTCCCTTCGAGGTCCTCGCCCGCGAGCAGCTCCATCACCAGGTAGGGCGCGCCGTCGTCGCTGATGCCGTAGTCGAGCATCTGCACGACGTGCGGGCTCTGCACGTCCATCGCCGCGGCGGCCTCGCGCGCGAAGCGCTTGCGGATGACCTCGTCGTCCGCGAGGTTCCCCGAGAGGAGCTTCACGGCGACGTCGCTCCCGAGCCCCTCGTGGCGCGCGACCCAGACGGTGCCCATGCCGCCCTGGACGAGCGGCCGCACGAGCACGAGGTCCTTCGAGAGTCGATCGCCCGGTGAGCGTTCCGGCACGGCCGCGCAGCTTAGTGGATGCGCGCGATGGATGCTCGGCTCAGTGACGCGCGCTCAGTGACGCGCGATCTCCTCGCGGAGCGCGACCCACGCGCTCGTCGCCTCGGACTCGACCGTGGCGAGCAGCGCGCCCGCCGCGTCGAGGTCGTTCCCCTGCGCTTCCAGCGCCGCAGCGGCTTCGGCGACGCGTCGCTCACCGAACGTGCCCGCGGTCCCCTTGAGGCTGTGCGCGGCGCGGATCAGCGTCTCGGCGTCTCGCGCATCGCGCGCCGAGCGCATGTCGGCGACGAGCCTCTGCGAGTTCTCGATGTGCTCCTCGACGAGCGCCGCGAGCTCTGCGTCGTCGACCACCAGCGCGCGTAGCTTGTCGAAGGTCGTCGCGTCCACGAGCGACGTTCTCTGGGGAGGCGCTCGTCCCAGCCGCGCGCCGAGCAGCCTGCGGATCTCGGCGTCGAGGACGTTCGCATCGATCGGCTTGACGACGTAGCCGTCCATCCCGGCGGAGAGGCAGCGCTCGCGATCTCCTGCGAGCGCGTGCGCGGTCATCGCGATGATGATGGGCCGTGCGTCCGCGCCGCTTCGCGCGCAGATCTTCGCCGTCGCCTCGAACCCGTCCATCTCGGGCATCTGCACGTCCATCAGCACCACGTCGTAGGTGCGGTCCTCGAGCGCAGCGACCGCCGCGAGCCCGTCGCCGACGACGTCGACCCGTCCGTATCCGAGCTTCTTCAGGATCAACGTCGCGACCTTCTGGTTCACGGCGTTGTCCTCGGCGAGCAGGATGCGCACCGCACGCTGGGACGCGGGCTCGGCTTCGCCGCTCTCCACACTCTCCACGCTCGTAAGGCTCGCCAGGGGACGCAGCGAGAGCGCGTCGGCGATGGCCTCGCGCAGGCTCGCCGCGCGGGTCGGCTTGTGCAGCACGGCCACGATGCCCGCGCCCGCGATCGCGTCGGCCGACGCGCCGCCGGACGAGAGGAGGATCACCGGAGGCGGCGTCGCGGCCGTCGTGCGGATCGAGCGCGCGAGATCGACGCCGTCCATCTCCGGCATGCGACGGTCGAGGATCACGACGTCGAAGCAGTCTCCCTGCTCGATCCAAGAGAGCGCCTCGCGCGGCGACGCGGTGTCGCGAGCGACCATGCGCCAGGACTCCGCCTGCAGCCGCAGGATGCGTCGGTTCGTGTCGTTGTCGTCGACGAGGAGGATCCGTCGCCCCTTGAACTCCGCGGCGGCGCGGCGCGATTCGGCGGCGTGCTGGAGCTCTGACGGACGCGAGCGCTTCGCGCGAATCGTGAAGTGGAAGGTGGACCCCTTCCCGATCGCCGTCTCGACCCACATCCGGCCGCCGAGGAGCGTGCACAAACGCTTCGAGATGGCGAGGCCGAGACCTGTGCCGCCGTAGCGGCGCGTCACCGAAGCGTCGGCCTGCGTGAACGGCTCGAAGAGGTGCGGGAGGCGATCCTCGGCGATGCCGATGCCGGTATCGCAGACCGAGAAGTGGAGCTCGAACTCGCCTTCGCGGGGGAGAGCTTCGACGGCGAGCGCGACCTCGCCGGTCTCGGTGAACTTCACCGCGTTGCCGAGCAGGTTGACGAGCACCTGCCGCAGCCGACTGCTGTCGCCGACGATCATCGTCGGCACGTCGCGGCCGATCTCGCACGTGAGCTCGACGCCCTTCTCGGCGGCGCGCACGGCGAGGAGCTCGGCGGCCTCCTCGACGCACTGCCGGACCGCGAACGCGCGCGCCTCGAGATCGATGTGCCCCGCCTCGATCTTGCTGAAGTCGAGGATGTCGTTGATCACCGCGAGCAGGTGATCGCCGCTCGTGCGAACGATCTCGACGAAGTCGCGCTGCTGCGCGTCGAGCTTGGTATCGAGGAGCAGACCGGTCATCCCGATCACGGCGTTCATCGGCGTGCGGATCTCGTGGCTCATGTTCGCGAGGAACTCGGACTTGAGCCGGGCAGAGGTCTCCGCGGCCTCCTTCTCGAGCACACGCGCGCGGAGACGCGCCGCATAGGTTCGCAGGAGCACCATCATGATCACGCTGATGGCGAGGACCGCCGACACCGAGAGCGCCGCGATGAACGCGCGCGGGAGGCCCGACGGCGGGGCGACCTGCGTGATCGCCGCCGAAACGCCGGCGAGGAGGCACGACGTGACGAGCCACGTCGTCCGGTGGACGCCGCGACCGAACGCGAGGCCGAACGCGGCGCCCACCATCGGGAGGAGCGTCGCCGTCGAGCCGAGCTCGGGGAACAAGACGGCGACGACGTTGCCGAGGAGGGCGATGCCGACACCGAACGCCGTCCCTGCCTTCGCAGCCCCGACCTCGCGCGTCTGCGCCCTTCCGATCGCTGCGATCCCCGCGACCGCCGACGAGCACAGGCCGAGAACGGCGAGTCGCCCGTGGGAGAGCACCATCGCAAAGGCGAGCTCCACCGGCCCGAAGACCGCACCGAGCATCGCGACGAGCGTGAACAGCCGACGCCGCTCGCGATCTGCGGGCAGCTCCGGGTCGATCTCGTCACGCGGCGGCATGCGGAGCCGCGAGGCTACAAGACTTTCGCACGGCGGCTGTCGGTCGACTGCAGGCACGCTACCCTTCCTTCGTGTCGAACCGCCCGTCGCTTCGTGTCTTCTGCGGAGGGCTCGTCCGAGCCTCCGCGCTCGCCTTGGTCGTCACGCTCGGATGCGTCAGCGGCGCCGACTCCGGCCGCACGACGGACACGGGCCCCGCGAGCGCCGAGACGTCGTCCGAAGCCGGAGAGAGCGAAGCGGGAACGATCTTCCCGAACGACGACGCCACGGCGGACGAGACGAGTGCAGGCGACACGTCCGCAGCCGACACGACGGCGACCGCGGCCGACACGGCGACCACGGACACGAAGACGAGCGACACCGCGACGTGCGGCGCGACGGGCGGCGCGTGCTGCCCTGGCGCGACCTGCGCGAACGGGTACTGCCTGCTCGGTGCTTGCCACGCGATGCCGACCAGCGTCGAAGAGGGGAGCGATCCCGGAAGGTGCTCCGACCTCGGCGTCACCCACGTGAAGCCCGCGTTCTTCGCGCGCTTCACGGTCACCGGCCGGGTGAACGCGGTGGCCCATCGGATGTACAAGAAGGTGAGCTGCGCTGGCGCGACGCCCAGCGAGGCCATCGGCTCGCCGTTCAATCTCGGGGCCACGGGGACCTACTCCGCGGCGCTCGAGAACACGGCGACGACCGACTGCGCGAACGCGAACCTCGGCCGCTACGAGGTGTGGTTCGTGGTCGACGGACAGGAGACGACGCACCAGCTCACGGCGGTGTTCAACTCGACGTGCGTGACGTACGCGACGTGCGCGAGCGTCGCCAATGCCTGCCCCTGACGCGCCCGCTTCGCTAACGCGCGTGCGGAACGACGACGCCCTTCTCGCGCGCGCACGCGAGCGCCTCGTCGTATCCGGCGTCGGCGTGACGGATCACGCCCATGCCGGGATCGGTCACGCCGACGCCGGATACGACGAGGCGCTGGCGTGCGCGCGCGAGAAGGGCGTCGTCGTCCCGCACGCGCGCT
>JBKJQC010000098.1:0-3337 GCA_046593995.1 Polyangiales bacterium | reverse complement strand
CGACGCAGGCCGTCACCACCGGCGCGTACCGTGCCGTCGAGTTCATCAAGGCCAACATCAAGCTCGACGGTGTCGAGAAGGCCTCGGTCGAGGACAGCAAGAAGGTCGTCGAGATCTGCACGATCTACGCGCAGAAGGGGATGTTCAACATCTTCCTCACCATCTTCTTCTCGACGCTGTCCTTCGCGTTCTTCGACAGCTTCTTCTTCATCGGGTACCTGATCTCGATCGCTCTCTTCGGCCTGTTCCAGGCGCTCTTCATGGCGAACGCCGGTGGAGCGTGGGACAACGCGAAGAAGGTCGTCGAGGTCGAGCTCAAGGAGAAGGGCACCGCGCTGCACGACGCGTGCGTCGTCGGCGACACCGTCGGCGATCCATTCAAGGACACGTCGTCGGTCGCGCTCAACCCGGTCATCAAGTTCACGACCCTCTTCGGCCTCCTCGCCGTCGAGCTCGCGGAGCAGATGAAGGAGACCGACAAGCAGCTCCCGCTGATCCTGTCGGGTATCTTCTTCGTCGTCTCGATGGTCTTCGTGTGGCGCTCGTTCTACGGGATGCGCATCGAGTCCAACATCAAGCCCCCCGCCGCAGCAGTGCCGGCGCCGGCAGACGCGGAGTGAGCCGACAAGACCGTCCCTTGACGGGGAACGGAGACGCGCTCTCGCGCTAGCGAGTCGCGTACGCGGCGCCGGTCCCTCACGAGGGGGCCGGCGCTTCGTGCTTTTGGTGCGCGGCGGCCGTGGTGGTGTTGCCTCCGAGCGGGGCGCGCCCATGCTCCGGGGGGGCGGGCATTCTCGTTGCTGTAGTGGGCCTCACGGAGGAACAGCCCCGATGACACGTTTTCTCTCCAACGCTCTACTCGGGCTCGGCAGCGGGCTCGTCGGCGCGTTCGCACTCACCGCCGCGCACGAGGCGCTACGCAAGAACACGCGCGTCGCGCCGCGGATGGATGTGCTCGGGATGCGCGCTCTGAAGAAGGGCGCGGAGCTCTTCGGGCTGAAGCCACCGCGCGGAAGAGCGCTTCGTCGCGATGCGATGATCGGCGATCTGATCACGAACGCGGCGTGGTTCGCGCTCGCCGCCGGCGGCTCACGGTCGCGAGGCGCGCACTTGAGTCGCGGTCTCTTCCTCGGGCTGCTCGCGGGCGTCGGAGCGCTGGTCCTCCCGCCGATGCTCGGTCTCGGCAACCAGCCGCGCGCGGGGAACACTGTCGTGCAAGGCGAGACCGTCGGGCTCTACGTGCTCGGAGGTCTGGCCGCTGCGGGCGCCGCGCTCATCGCGCGCTCGGTCCAGAACCGCGGCGTGCTCGCGATGGCGCGTGCAGCCGCGGAGGACGCACGACTCGGGGTGAACGCGCGCAACAGTGGCATGATCCACTGACAGCCGACGGTCCACGGCTCACGGCCGACGGTTTCGAGAGCGTTCGCTGTCTCTCCGACCGTAGACCGTAGACCGTGAACCGTGAGCCAGGTTGGTGATTGCGCGTCCGCGTGCGTTCTGGTCATCCTCGTCCCATGGAGAAGCTCGGCTTCGTCCTGATCCTGACCTTGGTCGGGATCGGCCTCGCGTTCGCGCTCGCGCGCTCCGCGTTCGCGCTCTCGCGCTCCGAGCGTGGCTCCGAGCGTGATGGGCGCGATGCGGGCTCGATGCCGTGGTCGGGCGACGTCGGCCTCGTGGCGCTCGCGGTGGTCGGTGCGCTGAGCGGCGTCGCGCTGTTGCGCTTCGCGAAGACGAGTGGCGGGGCCTCCTGGGCGCTCTCCGGGATCTCCCTCGGCGTCGCCGTGTCGGCTGCCGCAGCTGTGGTGCGCGGACGCGCGAGCGCATCACGCACGCTCGAGACCACGGGCGCCGCCGCGATCGTGTCGATCGCGGCATCGACGCTCGGCGCCACCATCCTCGCGCTCGCGGTGGTGCGCCTCGGCCCGCCCATCGTCGTGGCGGATGCACTCGCGCGCGTGCTCGGCGGGTATGCGCTCGGCGCTGCGGTGGTGGTCCTCGCGGTGGGCCGGGCGGGGGAGCCTTTCCTGGTCGCGGCGGCGAGCGCTTCGGCCACCACGATCGCCGCGTCGACGGTCGCCTTTCGCAACGGTGCGTCCCTGCGGGCCTCCGGCTTCGATCCGCTCGCGCTCGTCGCGCTGCCGCTCGCGCTCCATGCCTTTGCGGCGATCGCGATTGCGATCGGCGTTCTCGCCGTGCGCGTCGACGACGGTGAGCTCCCGCAGGCGGCGCGGCTGCGTGGCTTCGCGGTCGCGACTGCGCTCACTGCGCTCGCGGCGATCGCGACGTCGGACTGGTGGGGCAGGCCTCCGGGGGAGGGCGCCTGGCTCGCCCTCTCGTCGGTGACGGGCGCCGCGGCTGCGTGGATCGCGCTCTGGATCGGCCGCTACTACGACGATCCGCACGCGCGGCCGCAGCGTACGCTCGCACGCGCCACCGACGTCAGGACGCGCACGATGACCGGAGCGGTCCACGGCATGGAGGGCGGCGTCGCGTTGCTCGCGCTGGCAGCGCTGTCGATCGTCCTGGCGGCGCGGACCGGTGAGCTGCTCGCGCTCGACGGGGGCGCCGTGCTCGGCGTGGCGGTGGCGAGCGCCACGTTGGTCGCAGCGTCCGGCTACCTCGACGCTGCGGCCTCTGCGGACGCGGGCGCCGATGCGTACTCGGCGCGTGTCCCGACGCTCGCGCAGGACGTCCTCGCCGTCGCGTTCATCGTGTTCTTGCTCGTCGAGCGGCTCGATCGCGGCCGCGCCGTCGTCACGTGGATCGTCGCGGCCGTCGGGCTCGTCCTCGCCATCGTGTGCGAGCGAGCGTCGAGCGCGCGAGCGCAGACGTCGTGGGTGCTGCGCGCGGTCGCCCAATCGGCGCCCGGGGTCGTCTCGGTGATCGCGCTCGCCGTCGCGGCCTTCGGAGGCACATGAAGCGGCGTCTTCCGTGGAGCGTCCGCGCCGCAGGCGGCCTGAGCGTGCTCGTCGGGCTCGCGCTCGTCCTGGCGTTCTGCCTCGTCTCGCAGCCGTTCGTCGACGCGGTGCCGGTCGAGCGCGTGCCGGCCGTCGACGAGGGACGGCTCGCGCACGACGTGCGGCGCCTCGCGACCGAGCTCCACCCGCGCACCGCCGGACGTCCCGATCGGCTCGATCCGGTCGCAGCGTTCATCGCGAAGGATCTCGCGAAGCATGCGAAGGTCACCGAGCAGACGTTTGTCGTGAACGGCCTCGTGTTCCGCAACGTCATCGCGTCGTTCGGGCCGGATACGAAAGACCGTGTCGTCGTCGGCGCGCACTACGACGCCGTGCCGCTCGCTTCCGGCGCGACCCCCGGCGCCGACGACAACGCGAGC
>JBKJQC010000091.1:0-3053 GCA_046593995.1 Polyangiales bacterium | reverse complement strand
CTCTCGGCGTGGTCCCCCTCCTCGCTTCGTGTGGACCGCACGCAAAGGACTCGGAGGTGGCGCACCCAGCGCACCCCGAGGAGCACTACGGCTCGACGATCGAGGACGACGAGGCCTGGAACCTCGCCCACTCCGGGCGCTGCGCGAAGCCCCTCCGCCCCTCGGACTGCAACGGCGTCCGCGAGTACCTCGTCGACTTCCCGAGCGGGAAACACGCCGCCGAAGCGAAGGCGATGATCGACAAGCTGCCCGATCGCCTGGCGAACATCCCCGAAGACGCGCGCTGGGAGAAGGCCGACGCAGTCCAGTGCAAGGCCGCAGACGATCCAGGCGCGTGCGACGACGTCGAGGCGTACCTCGCGAAGTTCCCGATGGGGAAGCACGCCGACGAAGCGCGGGCGCTGCTCGACGAAGCGAAGCCGAAGGTCGAGGGACGGAAGAAGGTGCTCGACGAGGCCGGCGTCGAGATCGAGGTGCTCGGCACGGATCACACCGGCAAGGACTGCCCGCCGATCCTCGGCGACGGCGAGCACCACGCGCTCTGCCTGGTGCTGGACGTCCGCGTGCGACACCCGGTCAAGACGGCAGCCGTGTTCGTGAAGACCGACTGCGGCGTCGCGAAGGGCGCGCCGAAGATGCTGTACTGGGCGACCTCCAAGGATCTCACGAAGGTGCCGAGCGGGCAGACGGTCGACGTCCACATCGCGGTCCCGCGCGCGCCGACCTGCACCGTCGAAGTGGGGCTCGGGAACGTGCCGAAGGCCGAGAAAGAGGGGCTGCGGCGCTTCTGTCTGTTCGCGGCGACAAACCCCGAGGACGACCACGCCGACGCGGGCTCCTGCCCGGCGGGCTGAACGAGCCCGGGTCTCGGAGACGAGCCCTGCCCGCCGCGTTCCTGACGTGGTACGCCGCGAGCCCACGTTTTGTAAGGCAGTTCTGGCCAGACCGAGGCAGCGATGAAGATCCACGAGTACCAGGGGAAGCTGATCTTCGCGAAGTACGGCGTCCCGATCCCGAAGGGGATCCCGGCGTTCACCGTCGACGAAGCCGAAGCCGCGGCGAAGAAGCTGATCGCGGAGACCGGGATCCCGATCGTCGTGGTGAAGGCGCAGATCCACGCCGGCGGCCGCGGCAAGGGGGGCGGCGTGAAGGTCGCGAAGGGCGGAGCCGCCGAGGCGCGCGAGCACGCGAACAAGATCCTCGGCATGCAGCTGATCACGCCGCAAACCGGTCCCCAGGGGACGAAGGTCAAGCGCCTCTACGTCGAGCAAGGGCTCGACATCGCGCGCGAGCTCTACCTCGCGATGCTCGTCGACCGCGACGCGCGCCGCATCACCGTGATCGCGTCGACCGAAGGCGGCGTGGAGATCGAGAAGGTCGCCGAGGAGCACCCGGAGAAGATCCTCAAGGTCGCCATCGAGCCGACGGTCGGTCTCGCCGCCTACCAGGCGCGTGAGCTCGGCTTCCAGCTCGGCATGTCGAAGGCGGAGCTGCCGAAGTTCGTGAAGCTCCTGACCACGATGTACGAGTGCTTCGTGAAGGAGGACATGAGCCTCCTCGAGATCAACCCGCTCTGCGTGCTGAAGAACGGCGACGTCGTCGCGCTCGACGCGAAGATCAACTTCGACGACAACGCCGAGTTCCGCCACGTCGAGTGGAACGAGATGCTCGACGAGGGCGAAGAGGATCCGGTCGAGCTCGAGGCGAAGCGCACCGGTCTCTCGTACGTCTCGCTCGACGGCAACATCGGGTGTTTGGTGAACGGCGCCGGGCTGGCGATGGCCACGATGGACGTCATCAAGCTCGAGGGCGCCGAGCCCGCGAACTTCCTCGACGTCGGCGGCGGCGCGACCGAGGAGCAGGTCAAGAAGGCCTTCGGGATGATCCTCCAGAGCCCCAAGGTGAAGGGGATCTTCGTGAACATCTTCGGCGGCATCATGCGCTGCGACGTGATCGCCAACGGCATCGTCGCCGCGGCGAAGGGCCTCGACATCAAGGTGCCGATCGTCGTCCGCCTCGAGGGGACCAACGTCGAGCTCGGGAAGAGGATCCTCACCGACAGCGGCTTGAAGATCACCCCCGCCGACACGATCGCGGACGGCGCGAAGAAGATCGTGGCAGCAGTCGGAAAGGGAGCCTGAGCGATGGCGATTCTGGTCAACAAGGACACGCGCGTCGTCTTCCAGGGCATCACCGGCCAGTCGGGCGGCTACCACGCGAAGGGCTGCAACGCCTACGGCACCAACGTCGTCGGCGGCGTCACGCCCGGTCGCGGCGGTGAGGAGTTCGATCTCGGCCCGCGCCCGGCGAAGGTCGGCGACAAGGCTCCCGAAGGCGGAACGTCGGTCAAGGTGCCGGTGTTCAACACCGTGCGCGAGGCCGTCACCAAGGCCGGCGCCAACGCGTCGTGCATCTTCGTCCCGCCCCCCGGCGCAGGCGACGCGATCCTCGAGGCGATGGACGCCGGGATCGAGCTCGTCATCTGCATCACCGAGGGGGTGCCCGTGATGGACATGGTGCGGGTGCGGCGCGTCCTCGAGCAGCGCCGCGCCGCGGGCCAGAACGTCCGCCTCGTCGGACCGAACTGCCCCGGCGTCATCACGCCTGACCAGTGCAAGATCGGCATCATGCCCGGCCACATCCACAAGGCCGGCAACATCGGCGTCGTCTCGCGCTCCGGCACGCTGACCTACGAAGCGGTCGGTCAGCTCACGCGCCTCGGCATCGGCCAGAGCACGTGCGTCGGCATCGGCGGTGACCCGGTGAACGGCACCGACTTCATCGACGTCCTCGAGCTCTTCGCGGCGGACGACGACACCCACGGCGTCATCCTCATCGGCGAGATCGGCGGCGGCGCCGAAGAGCGCGCGGCCGAGTGGATCAAGAAGAACATGAAGAAGCCCGTCGCCGCGTTCATCGCGGGCGCGAGCGCCCCGGCCGGCAAGCGCATGGGGCATGCGGGCGCGATCATCAGCGGCGGCAAGGGGACCGCGGAAGCGAAGTTCAAGGCGCTCGAAGCGGCCGGTGTGAAGATCTCGCGGTCGCCTGCGACG
>JBKJQC010000880.1:0-4120 GCA_046593995.1 Polyangiales bacterium | reverse complement strand
GTGGGTACGGCTGCTGCGGGTATGCCTGCTGCGGGTACGGCTGCTGCGGGGCCTGCTGCTGCGGGTACTGCTGCTGTTGCGGGTACTGCTGCTGTTGGGGGTACTGCTGCTGCTGGGGGTACTGCTGTGCATACGGCTGCTGCGGGTAGGGCTGCTGCGGGTAGGGCTGCGCGTAGCCGGCGGCCGCCGCGTACGCCGGCGCGTAGGCGGCGGGTGCGACGCCCCACGGCTGCGCCACCGGAGGAGCGCCGGGCGCGGTCGTGAGCGGTCGCGGCTGCGAGCCGAGGATCGCGTCGTCCATCGAGAGCGCGTGCTTCACGAGCTGCCGCAGGATGACGCCGCATACCGTGACGAGCGCGAACACCGAGAAGAGCGCGACGAACGGCATCGGCTCGAAGAAGCCGAAGCCCGCGCCGCTGAAGACGATCCAGTCGTAGGAGCCGTGGATGAAGACGGCGGCGGCGAACCCGGAGACGAGCCAGCCACCGGCGCTTCCCTTGGTCATCTTCGCGCGACCGACGAAGTACCCCATGATGCCCGAGCACGTCGCATGCAGCGGGACGGCGGTGAACGCGCGGACGAGGCCGGTGACGGGGTTGCCGACCGAGTAGAGGACGTTCTCGAGGAGCGCGAACCCGAGGCTCGCGGCGGCGGTGTAGAGGATGCCGTCCATCACCTCGTCGAAGTGCGGCTTCCTCCACAGGTAGAGGAGCACCACCGCGAGCTTCACGGCTTCCTCGGTGAACGCGGCGATGAGGAACGCGTTGACGAGCTGCCCCTGCGCTTCGACGAGACCCTTTCCGAGGACGTCCGTCGCGAGCACCTCGATCACCGCCGCGGGGACGCAGCTGATCATGCCGAAGATGACGACGTTGCGGATCGCTCCCGCCGGCTCGGGACGCTTCTCGTCCCACTTCTTGAAGAGCCACAAAAGCAGGATCGCCGGGGCGATCGCGATGGCGAGGGTGACGCGGACGTCCATCGGGCGTCGAGGCATAGCATGCCCCCCGCACGCGTGCTCCGGCAGGTCTCCCACGAATCGCGCCCGTCAGACCGTGCGTTCCAAGGGACGGCGCGCGTCCTCCTACCCCGACCATGGATCGCGACGCCGTCGCGCGAGGAGCCGCGGGACGGTGTGCAAGGTGAAGGAGGTCGGGTCGACGCGGCCGAGCTCCGCCCAAGACACGGGGAACGAGACGGGCGCCCCCGGCCGCGCGCGGGTCGAGAACGCTGCGACCGACGTGTTGAATCACTTCGCAGGCTCGAGCCGCATGACGCCATAGGGATTGAAGTACGGATCGCCCTCCGGCCAGTGCGAGCGCTCGTGGTGCATGACGTACCCGGGGTTTCCTTCCCCCGCGCCCGCGCTCGCGAACGTCTGGCCATCACGGAGCGTCGGTCGCTCGACGAGCTGATAGAGGTTGAAGCGATCGATCACGCGCTTGGCCTCGGCGAGCGGGACGCCGCGGAGCGCGACGTCCGGGAAGCCGAGGTTGTGCATCCCGCACGAGTACGCGTCGTCCCCTTCGCCCTCCCGATCACGCCTCGCGACGACGACGAAGCAACGCACGAGGCCGAACGGATCGAGCCGCACCGAGAGCATGAGCCAGCGCTCGATCGGCGCGGCCACACCGGCAGACTCCACCTTGATCCCGAGCCCCCCGACCGGCAGCAAGCGCGTGGCGATGCCGATGAGGGGACGCAGCTTCTCGAGATCGCCGCCGTCGCCGAGGAGATACATGACCGATCGGTGCTCACCGAGCGCGTCGAGCTCGGGCCCTTCGATCTCGTTGCCGCTCGCGGAGGCGAACGCGTCGCGCATCGTCTCGTCGCGGGGACGCCAGTCGATCTCGAGGTGAACGCCGCGCAGGGAGTCCACGAGGAACGCGCCGGCCGCGGCGAACCCAGCGCGGGCGCACGCGGCGAAGAACGCCTCTTTGTCGGGCCACGTCCCGGGGATGCACAAAATCGTCCTCATCACGTGCATTACGTGCACTGAGATAGCGGCTCCCGTGATGCGTGTCGTCTCTGTCGTACGCTGGACGCAGTGAGAAGCGCCGTCCTCGCCGTGCTGTTGGTCGCGTGCAGTGGCAGCTCGAACGAGGCGACCCCCCTCGCGAGCGCGGACGCCTCGCCGGACACGCTCGGCGGTGCGAGCGATGCGTCGCGCGACGCCGCCGTCACCGAGACTGGGCCTCTGGTGCCGTGCGAGCCGTTCGGTCGTTACGGCTCCCCGACGAAGACCTTCACCCTCCCAGCAGGTCAGGCACGCATCAACTACGCGGACGTCCAGACCGCGTTCCCCGACGTCGACTGGCAGACGCTCGATCGGCTCTACGTCCCGGCAGGGAAATACAAGTCGTTCCTGATGAACAACCTGCCGAAGCGCGACGCGGCGCGCCCGCTCGTGATCACGAACGTCGGCGGTCAGGTGCAGGTCGGACCGAACGATCCCGGCGCCGGCTACGTCTGGGTGATGAGCGGCGGCGCGAACTGGGTGCTCACCGGTCGCTACGACGAGAGCTCGAAGACGGGTGACCGCGCCTTCGCGGGTCATCGCTGCGGCGCGTATGCGGGATCACGCGGCAAGTACGGCTTCTTCTCCGACGACGCCTACGCGCAGGGGCAGTACCTCCACATGGGGCTCTCGGTCGGCGCCGCCACCTCGTTCGAGATCGAGTTCCTCGAGATCTACCGCTCGGGGTTCGCCGGGATCCGACTGAACAACGCGCGGTCGTCCGGCGACTCTGCATTCCCCATGGAGAACGTCCGCGTGCACGACACCTACGTGCACGACGTCGACGGCGAGGGGTTCTACTTCGGGTGGACCGGCGCCCCGCCGTCGAACCTCTTCCCGAAGCTCTCGATCTACAACAACCGCATCGTCCGCACCGGGAACGACTCGCTCCAGATCCAGGACCTCGGCGAGGGGACCGAGGTGCACCACAACACCTTCGCGTTCGCCGCGCTCCGCTGGCGGGACAACCCCCTCGGACGGTTCCAGGACAACAACGCGCAGGTCCACACGCGCGAGGGGAAGATCACGCTCCACCACAACGTGTTCATCGGCGGCGCGAGCAACCTGCTCAGCTTCTTCAGCGCGCCCGAGACGGGGGACGGGCCGCGCCTGGTGCGCTTCGAGGACAACTACTTCGCCGACACGCTGTCGCTCGGCGGTTACCTCAACGGTACCGCTGGTGCCGACTCGTCGATCACCTTCGCGCGGAACTTCTTCCGCGGGCTCGCGTTCGGCCTCGACGAGCTCGATCCGGCGGCCACCGATCCTGGGGTGGTCTTCGGCCGCAACGCGAGCTTCGGCGCGATGATCGGCCTCGTCGACAACCGCTTCGACACGATCCGCAAGCTCTTCTCGAACCTCCCCGGACCCAACGGGACCGCGGCTGCGATCAGCGCCACGGGCAACGCGCTCGGCGCGGTGGCGAAGCTCTCGTTCGTCGGCTCCGCGGACTACACGAGCGATCCGAAGAAGCGGCTCGAGTCGTGGGCGGCGATCGCGACCGTCGGTCCGTCGAAGCCGCCCATCGAGTACCAGCCCGGCGACCTCGTCATGTACGAGGCCGAGCTCTACGAGTGCCTCGCGACGAGCACGAACGAGAAGCCGGCGGAGCACGCCGGTGTCGGGGGGAAGTGGAAGAAGCTGCCGCTGCCGAACGACGACGTCCGCGCGACGGGCCCCTACGCCGAGCTCGGAGTCCACTGACGAGCGTGTGCCCTCTGCTCATCACGTTGCATCGAAGGTCGCATGTCCGACGCGAAAGACATCGTCGCCATCAAACCGCTCGGTTTCCCTTGGGAGACGGTCGATCCGTTCCTCTTCTGCGTCTACCACGACGACAAGTACCCGAAGGGGAACGAGAAGCTCGGACCGGCCGCGTCGCTCGCAGGCCGGCACCTCGGACAGGACTTCGCCGGCAAGGACGGCTGGCGCATGTACCACGGCACCGAGGTGCCGGGCTTCCCGCAGCACCCGCATCGCGGCTTCGAGACGGTGACGATCGTGCGCAAGGGGCTCATCGATCACTCCGACTCACTCGGCGCCGCGGCGCGCTTCGGCGGCGGCGACACGCAGTGGCTCACGGCCGGTGGTGGCATCGTTCAC
>JBKJQC010000316.1:0-3102 GCA_046593995.1 Polyangiales bacterium | reverse complement strand
TGCGCACCCGCGGTCCTTCGGGCAGCGCGGGACGAAGAGCGCGATGCCGCGCGCGGCCGCGGGCTTCGTCCACGGCACCGCGACCGCGGAGGGCTCCTGCAGATCGCCGTGGAGGACGACGAGCAACGGGGTCGGCGCAGACGACTCTACCGGATCGAAGAGACATCCAGGACACGGGAAGTCCTTCTTCCGTGCGGCCTCCACGGACGAGCCCGCGAGCGCGACTGCGAGCGTCACGCTGGACACGATCATCGTGCGCGCGTTGCGTTGCACGCACGTATGCTACGGAAGGCGCGGCCGTTGCGCTGATGCTTTCGGCCGCAGAGCGAGGTCCGCTCGGCGACAGAACGAGCTCGACCGAGAGCGGCCCGCGCACTGCTAACTCCGAGGACATGGTCACGAAGGGCCTGACTCGCGGCGCCGTCTTCTGCGCGCTCGTTCTCGGCGCGGCAGCCGCTCCCGTGCTCAGCGGTTGCGGAGGAGGAGGCGGCGAAGCCGTCGTCGTCGTGGGCTCGTCCCGCGGCGCGGTCACCATCCGGTGGTCGATCGACGGCACCTTCGATCCGTCGGCCTGCGATGCCTTCACCGTAGCCGACGCGCGTATCGACATCTACGACGCAGCGGGCGCTCCCGTGTCGACGAGCTTCACCGATTGCCGTAGTTTCGGCGCACGCATCGAGCTCACGCCCGGTGTGTACTCCGCACGCATCCAGATGGTCGACGGGGCCCACCAGCCGCGCTCGACCTCGTTGCCGATCGACGCGTTCCGCGTCTCGGGCCGGACGAACCTCCACGTGGACAGCGACTTCCCGCGCGATAGCTTCTTCTAATTGCTTGTGCGCGTGAACGCGTCACGGCTGGAGCAGCATCGCGACCAGCCGTGGCGTGATTTCGGCAGGTGCGCCGGGGCCTTTCACGGATCCAGCGATCTGCTTTCCGCTCGCCCGCCCGTCACCGTTGGGCGTCGCGAAGAGCGGAACGTACTGCGACGTGTAGCCGGCTGCCTTCAACCTGGCCTCGTCGCGATCGAGGTCGAACTCGAGGAAGCGGATCGGCGGGAGCTGCCCGTCGAGCGCTCCCGCCGTCGCCGCGTCGTGGAAGCGACGGCAGGGCTCGCACCACGTCGCGCCGACATACACGACGACGCGCGCGCCGTCCGCCTTTGCGAGCTCGTCACGGACCAGCGCGGCGACGTCCCCCTGCCCTGCGGTGACGAACTCGGGGCGCCGCGCGGGCGCGACCGAGGCGACCGGCGCAGCGCCCTTGTCCGTCGGCTCGCTGCGACACGCTGCGAGCATCAACAGGAGCGAGAGCGCCGCACGTCTCATCGGCGCCTGCGGAGGAACGCCGTCCCGAGCGCGCCCATCGCCAAGGCCGCCGCGACGACAGCCGCCGCGTCCGCGCCGCGTCCGGTCGTGCGACAGCCACAGCCGCCCTCCTCCGCGGCGGGCTCGGCGAACGGTGCGCCGCCGTCGGGAGCGACGACCGGCGCGTCGACGCCCGCATCAGGAACGACAGGGGTGCCGCTGTCCTCGAAGAGCGAGACGTCGCCGAGGCCGCCATCGGGCTGCACGAGGTTCCTCACGATCACGCCGTCGGACTTCGTCTCGATCGACGAGCCCTTGGTCTTCGAGAGCGCGCGCACGGCGACGAAGTACTTCCGCCCGGCGACGAACGACAGGTTCTTCAGCACCGTGTTCGTCACAGCGCCGACGTCGACCCAATCGGGCTGCGTCACGTAGCTGCCGCCCTCCGTGAGCACGGCGATCTGATAGCCGTCCGCGCCGGTCACCGCGGTCCACGACGCACCGAGGCTCGTTCCGGACGTCACCTCGTCGACGTCCGGCGCCGGCAAGGGCGCGAACGGATCGTTGTCGTTCACCTCGGCGGGCGGATCGAGCTGGCGCTGGCCGAGTGCGTAGAGGTAACCGTCGGCGGCAGGGACGATGATCTCGTCCACCCCGTCGCCGGAGGTGTCCGCGAGGATCGGGCTGCCGACCGCGATGCGCATGTCGTATGCCCAGTCGATCGCGCCCGCGCACGGATCGAGCGCGTAGAGATAGCCGTCGCTCGAGCCGACGAGCGCGCTCGGATGCGCGGCGGTGCCGAGGAGATCCTTCTTGATCGCGACGTTGCCGAGGTTCCCGAGGAACTTCCCGGCGGCCGTCGCGGCAGCGGCGGTCGCGAACGACGTCCCGCTGGCGAGCCACGCCGACGTCGACTTGCCGGCGTCGACGCCGTTCATCGTGATGAAGCGGACGAGCCCTTGATACTGCGACGACGGCTGCACCCAGACCGATCGTCCGCCGCTGCAGGCAGCGCGCGCGCCGTGCTGGTACGGACGATCATCCTCCCCCTTCCAGGCGATCGTGGTGAGATCCTTCTTCCAGGTCTGCGCCGGGTAGTACCCGCGGCTGAGCGTCACCTCGGCGACGCCGTCGCCGTCGACGTCGTCGATCACCGGCGTGAAGTAGGCGATGAACGCGGTGTTCTCGGCCTGCTTCGTCCCGCTCTTCCCGTCGTAGACGCGGAGCGTGTTCGGCACGGTGAAGAGATCGAGGACGCCGTCGCCGTCGTGGTCGGCGAGCGAGAACGGCATGTAGCCCCAGCTCAGGGCCTGGCTCGGCGGCGAAGCCCAGAGCGGCGTGCCGGTCTTCCCGTCGTAGACCTGGTGGTTCACCACTGCGCCACCGGTCATGTGCGTCGCGAAGACATCGGCCGCGCCGTCGCCGTTCACGTCCGACGCGAGCGGATCGTGGATCGCCGTCCCGCCGCCGGCGTAGGTCGTGTTCCACAGCGTCGCGCCCGCGCCCGACACGGCCGTGAGCTGCGTGCCGCGCGTGCAGACGATCCCCGGCTTCCCGGCGTCGATGCCCGCTGCCGTCGTGGGCTGAGAGCCGCCCCGCAGCTCCCACGCGACCTTCGGACCCTTGGCCATCCACGCGTCGTTTCCGTCGAGGCGCATCAGCACGCCGCGGCTGTCGGTGACGACGACCGAGTCCCAGCTGCCGTCGAGGCGCGGTGCGATCGGATCTGCGGTGAAGCCGCCGACGCGCATGCCGGGGAGGACCGTCTTGAACTCGCCGGTGCCGTAGGTGATGC
>JBKJQC010000254.1:0-8293 GCA_046593995.1 Polyangiales bacterium | reverse complement strand
CCATCACCTCATGGAGCAGCTCGCCTTCGAGGATTCTGGTGGTTCTCTGCCTTCGCCTGCGCACGCCGGAGCGCATGAGGCAGCGCCCGTCGTCTTGCTCGCGCACGCGTTTCCGCTCGACCGGCGGATGTGGCGTCGTCAGATCGAGACGCTGCGCGCGACCGGAGCGCGCGCCATTGCCCCGGATCTCCGCGGCTTCGGCGCTTCCCGAGAGCTCCCGCCGGCGACCTCGGTCGACGCGCACGCCGACGACCTGGCCGGGCTGCTCGACGCGCTCCACATCCAGCGCGTTCTCCTGTGCGGACTCTCGATGGGCGGCTACATCGCCCTCGCCTTTGCGCGACGGCACGCCGATCGCCTGGCCGGCTTGCTCCTCGCGGACACCCGCGCGGGCGCCGACTCGGCGGAGGCGAAGGAGGGACGGGAGACGAACATCGAGCGCGCGAGGCGCGAGGGATCCGCGGCGGTGTTCGACGCGATGGTCCCCAAGGTCTTCGCCGAGTCGTCGCAGAAGGGGCCCGCTGCGGAGCGTCACGCGCACGTCGAGGAGCTGCGCGGGATCGCTGCGGCGCAGTCTCCCGAGGGGGTCGTCGCGGCGCTCGCGATGATGCGTGACCGGCCGGACGCGACGCCCATGCTCGCGACGATCTCCGTGCCCACGCGCATCGTCGTCGGCGCAGAGGACGCGGCGACTCCGCCGTCCGAAGCGCAAATCATGGCGCGTGCCATTCCCGGCGCGCAGCTCACGATCATCGACGGCGCCGGGCATTTCTCGAACGTCGAGCGAACGGACGCGTTCGACCGTGTGCTCCTCGAATTGCTCCGCGAGGTGACGCGCGCGCCTACGAAATCGGATTGAAATCGGTTTTCATCACGTTCACTCCCCCTGGCGCGACATTAGGTTCGGCGCGTCGCTTCGCCTCGGAGACCGAAACCGCAGACGCATCGTTTTTCGAGAGCAGTAGGTATCCATGTCCTTCGTTCACTTCCTCATCGCATGGGCGAACGCCCCGTTCACGATCGTGGGCGGGATCGCCGTCGTCTTCGCGATGCTGCAGGTGAGCGGACTCCTCGGTCTCCTCGCCGGCGATCACGAGGGCGACCACGACGTCGATGGCGGTGATCACGACGCAGACGCGGACGCCGATGGCGATGGCGATCACGCCGGGTGGAGCGAAGCGGTGTTCGGCGCGCTCGGGGTCGGCAGGATCCCCCTCTCGCTGATCTGGCAGACCTTCTGCGTCGTCTTCGCGGTGACGGGCATCGCGCTCAACACGCGCTACCTCGGCACCGCCGGTCCGCCGCCGCTCTCCCTCCTCTGGACGTTGCCCTCGGCGACGTTTGCGGGGGCCGCAGTGGTGGCCATGGTCACGCGCCTCTTCGCGCCGGTCTTCGCAACGAAGGCGCAGGAGGCGACGTCGCGCGCAGAGCTCGTGGGTCTCGACGCGGTGGTGATCTCTTCGAAGGTCACGGCGGAGTTCGGCGAGGTACGTATCCGCGACAAGTCGGGGCACGACCTGCGCGTCGTATGTCGGCTCGCCCCCGGGTACCCGACGCCGAAGGAGCACCAGCGTGTCGTGATCGTCGACTACGAAGGGGAAGCCGGCTGGCTGCTCGTCGCGCCGATCGGAGACGCGCCCGCCGATGGGGTGCTCGACGAAATCGGCGACGGCGCCGACGCAGGATCCGAGGAAGAGAAACGCGCCGAGAGCCCCGCCGCCAAGGGCGCCTGACCGTTCTCCTCGCGAACATTTGCAGAAGATTTCGATGGGGTCCGCACATACGCGGACCGGAAGGAGGGTACTGACGTGCTGAACAACCTGTTGGACGACAAGAATTTCGTGGTGGTGGCGCTCGGAATCGGATCGGGGGTCCTGTTCCTGGTCACGCTGATGACGGTGATCGCCAAGTTCTACCGGCGCTGCGGCGCGGACGAAGCGCTCGTCCGCACCGGCTCCGGCGGCAACAAGGTCGTGATCGGAGGCGGCATCGTCGTCTACCCGATCCTCCACCAGCTCCTGCGCGTCTCGCTGCGCTCGGTGAAGCTGTCGGTCGAGCGCTCGAGCAAGAACGCGCTCGTCACCGCCGACAAGATCAAGGCGAACGTCACCACCGAGCTCTACATCAAGGTGGAGCCCATCGCGGAGGACGTCATGGCGGCCGCGCGCTCGTTCGGCGAGCGGAACCTCGACGAGCACGCCATCGGCGATCTCATCGAAGGCAAGCTGACCGACGCGCTCCGCTCAGTGGCCGCGAACAAGACCTTCATGGCGCTGCACACGCAGCGGAAGGAGTTCGCCGAGAGCATCCAGGGCGTCCTCGCCGAAGAGCTCAAGAAGAACGGCCTCACGCTCGAGAACGTGAGCATCACCGGCCTCGCGATGGTGCCGGTCAAGGAGCTCGACGAGCACGACGTCTTCGACGCCGACGGTCTCCGCGCGATCACCGAGAGCGTGCAGACGAACCGCGAGAAGACGAACCAGATCCAGCGCGAGAAGGACAACCAGATCCAGGAGCAGGACGTGAAGGGGCGGATGCGCGCGCTCGAGCTCGAGCAGACGCAGAAGTTCGCCGAGGCGGATCAGGCGCGCAAGGTCGCGGAGTACGCGGCGATCCAGGCGTCGGAGACCGCAAAGGCCGTCTACATCCAGGAGCAGTCGCGCGACCTCGCCGGCTACGAGAAGCAGCGCGCGGTCGAGACGGCGCGCATCGAGCAGGAGAAGGGCATCGCCATCGCGAACGCCGGCCGTCAGCGCGCCGAGAGGGAGGCGCACATCGCCGCCGAGAAGGGGCAGCAGGCGGCCGAGATCGCGAAGCAGCGCGAGATCGAGGCGGCGACCATCGAGAAGCAGAAGGTGGTCCAGGCCGCCGAGATCGACCGCCAGAAGGCGCTCGAAGCTGCGACCATCGAGAAGGAGAAGGTCGTCGGCGCGTCGATGGTCGAGAAGGAGAAGGCCATCGAGGTCGCCCGCATCAACAAGACCATCGCGGTCACGCAGTCCGAGGAGGTGGCCGCCCGCGCAGCCGCCGGGAAGGCGCTCGCCCTCGCGGAGGAAGAGAAGGCGAAGCAGACCATCATCACCGCCGAGGTCACCGCGAAGGCCGAGCGTGAGCGTCAGATCAAGGTGATCGAGGCGACGGCGGAGGCCGAGGTGAAGGGCGCCCTCGCGCGAGGCGAGGCGGAGAAGGCGAAGGCGCTCGCCGACGCAGCGCTCAACGAGGCGACCGGTCGCGCGAACGTCCAGCGCACCGAGGCCGAAGCGGGCGCCGCCGCGGCGTCGAAGGAAGCCGACGCGATCCGCATCCTCGCGGACGCCATGCTCGCCAAGGGGACCGCCGAGGCCTCTGCGCGTCGCCTGATGGTCCAGGCCGAGAACCAGCTCGACATGAAGTTCGTGCTCCGCGACATCGCCTTCAAGGCGCTCGAGGCGGCTCCCTCCATCGCACGCGAGCTGATGGAGCCCGCGCGTCACATCAGCGAGATCAAGGTCCTGCAGACGTCGAATGGCAGCAATGGCAGCAGTGGCGGCTGGGCGGGGTCGGCATCGCCGCTCATCAAGACGCTCCTCGAAGCGGGCGCTGCGTACCCGATGATGAAGGAGCTCATGGCCTTCGCGCAGAGCGAGAAGGTCGGCGACAAGGCGAAGGCGATGCTCGGCGATCTCGGCGGCGAGCTCGAGCAGCTCCTCGCCAAGAAGCCCTCGAACGTCGGCGGTCAAAACGCTGACGTCCCGATGGTCGACGTATCGGTCGTCCCGCCCGCTCCGGGCGCGACGCCGGCCCGCTCGAACATGGGCGAGTGAAAGGAGAACGCCATGGCGAACGCCATTCCTGTCGAGCCCTCGGGCCTCACCGGCTCCGGAGGCGCACTGCTCCCGCTCCTCGGGCTCGCGGTCGCCGGCATCGGGAGCAGCGGGCTCGGATCGCTCGGGAGCTGGTCGGGTCTGAAGACCTCGCTCCGCGCGGCCGTCGAGAACGATCCGCTCGACGCGCTCGCCGTCACCGTGCTCGGAGGGTCGTTCCTCTTCTGGCTCGCCGAGCGCGATCACAACCCGAAGTGCACGAGCTACTTCGATGCGCTGGTGTTCGTCAGCACCTCCCTCTCGGTCGGTCTCGACGACGTCTTCGCGAAGACGCAGACCGGCAAGACCATCGCCACCGCGCTCATGACCGTCGGCCCTGCCCTGGCAGCGGCGGCGCTCGACCCGCCCGGTGGGCCGTCTTCGCGCGAGCAGAAGGTCTCGCCCGAGACGCTGGACGTACAGCGAGCGATGCTCGATAAGCTCGACGCAATTCTGGTCGAGCTCCGCGAGCACCGGTGAGCGTGCTCGGTGCGGAGCGCCGACGGTTCGAGACGCTCCGTGACCGAGACCCCGCAGCCGACGCCGGAACAGTCCCCTCCTCCGTCAGGAGAGACACGCGCACGCCCCCCGCGACTTCGCGCGGCGCCCGCGATTGCAGTCATCGTCGCGCAGGTCGCGGCGGCGGCGGCGATCGCGGCGTTCGCCCTGAGGACGACCAAGCACCCGTCGACGTTCGACCAGCACTCTTGGATCGTGTTCGAGGACGTGATCTCGAACACGGTCCTCGCGCTGATCGGCGCGACGATCGTCTACGTCTTCCGGGCGCGGCTGCGGACGTTCATCGCCCACGTGCCGCGCTGGGCGATCGACCTCGTCGTCTTCGCGGTGGCCTTCGGCTTCACGGCGCACGTCACGATCAAGGCGTTCGGTGCGACCCCGCAGATCCAGGACGAGATCGCCTACGACCTCATCGGCCGGCGCATGGCCGCCTGGGATCCGATCCCCAAGTCGCACGCCTTCCCGGAGTTCTTCCGCCTCCGCTTCATGGTGGACGACGGGCACAACTACCCGCTGTTCCAGCCCGGCTGGCCGCTGGTGCTCGCGTTCTTCCACAAGCTGCGGATCCCGCAGTACGGCCCCGCGTTCGCCGTCGCGACGCTGGTGGTGTTCTCGTCGCGGCTCGCCGAGCGTCTGTACGGACGCTACGTCGGGCTGCTCGCGGCCGTGCTCCTCGTCGGCTCGGGATTCCTCCAGATCGTCGGCGGCGCGTACTTCGCGCACGCGTGGGCGGCCGCGCTGATCGTCGCGTCGCTCGACCAACTCTTCGCGACGCTCGACGAGGATCGCCCGAAGTGGATCACGGCGCACGCGATCGCCGGCGGGCTCTTCGCGGCGTGGCTCGTCGTGACGCGCATCCCCGCGGCGCTCACGCTCGCCGTCGCGATCATCGTCACCGCGGCCATCCACGGCGTCCGTTGGTCCCCGGTGCTCGCGCGAAAGCGCCCCGAGCTCGTGGAGCGCGCGAAGCGTCCGCTGGTCGTGTTCGCGATCGCCGCGATGCTCGGTCCGCTCGGGCAAGCGGGTTGGAACCTCGCCACCACGCACAACCCGGTGCAGCTCCCCCAGGACAAGTACTTCGATCTCACCGAGCCGGTGAAGAACTGTCATCGCATCGGCTTCGGCCAGGGCATCGGGTGCCCGCGCGAGCACCCGCCCGAGGTTCGTCCGGAGGGGTACACGCTCGCCCGCGCCGTCGAGGTGAGCGCGATCCGGTGGAACGTGTTCCGCACCGATACGTGGGGCACGGCGTGGCCGCTCGCGCTCGCGGGCCTGTTCTTCCTCCGCCGTCTACGCGCGAGGGACGCGATCGTCCTCATCGGCACGTTCGGTCCGATCGTCGTGTACTTCGGCTTCTACTACCACGCGCTCCAGCACGGGGCGCGGCTCTGGGCCGACATGCTCGGCCCGCTCGCGATCATGATCGCCGCCGGCGCGGCCGGTCCGTTCGACGAGACGGAGCCCGTGGCGTCGAAGCCGCGCGGCATCCTCGCCATCGCCGCGGTGGCGCTCGTGTTCGTCGTGGTCGCGGACGAGTGGACGCGGGACATCCCCGAGCGCGTCGCGAGCATCGGGAAAGGTAGCCAGGCGCAGCGCGTGAGCGCAGCGCTCGATGCCGGGGGAGTCACGGGGAAGAGCCTGATCTTCATGGCCAACTGCATCGAGACCGACCGGATGGACGTCATGCTCGGCTGGTCGTCGGTGATCAACGCGACGCCGCCGGACCAGGGCGATCGCATCGTGGTGCACGACTTCGGTCGCGAGCACGACGCACAGCTCGCTGCGCTCTACCCCGATCGCAAGACCTTCCGCGTCGACTGCAACGGACATCCGTACGCGGTCGACGACGTGAAGCCGACGCCCGGCGTGCAGATCACGGAGATGGAAGCGAAGTTCCCGCCGGATGCGCGGGAGGGATGCTACGCGTCGATCAAGGAGTGGCCGGGCGCATCGAATCGCACGGCGCTCGACATCCGCGTGACCCAGCCGAACGCGTGGGCACGGTTCCGGCAGCACGTGCTCGAGGCCGGCCGCTACGAGCTCACCGTGAGCTACGCGCGTCGCACCGACGGCGCGCGTTTCGTGGTCGTCGTCGACGGCGCACCGCCGGAAGGCGCTCCGATCGAGACCCGCGGAGTGGCCGGAATCATGACCTGGACCGCAGCACCCCGAGACCTCTCCGCCGGGACACACACGATCGAGGTCCGGGCCGTCGGCGCGACCGGCGTCTCGTATCTGACCATCGATCGCATCGAGCTCCGCCGACGCTGAGCCGCTAGGCGGGGCGGGGGCGGCGGACTTCGGCGTGGAACGCGCGTCCCTCGAGGTCGTCGAGCGTCGCGTCGAGCGTGGCGAACAGCTTCGCGTTGCTGTCGTGCGAGAACGTCGCGGCGCGCGCGGCGAGCTCGGGGATCTTCGCGGCGAACGCGCGCACGGCTTCCTTCGCGATGACCTCCTCGAACATGCCGTAGCCGAGCTCGCGCAGGTACCACGCGTTGAGGATCTGCTCGTACTGGTTGCGCACCGGCACCGAGAACACGGGCCGATGCAGCGCGACCGCTTCGCCGAGGAGCGAGTAGCCCCCGTTCGAGATCACGCCGCGGGAGGTCGCGAGGTCGTCGACGAAGCCGGTCTCGGAGAAGGGCTTGAGCGTGCAGTTGCCGACGCGCTCGTCGCGACCGAGGCCGTACACGACGAACTGCGTGTCGCTCACCTCGTTGAGGGTGGGAATGAGCGTCGTGTCGCTCTTCGACGTCTGGTAGACGAGGATGTGCTTCCCCTCGCTCGGAGGCGTGGGCTTCGCATCGAGGATCGCCTTGCGGAGGATCGGCGGGACCAAGACGGTCTTCTCGGCGTACTTCTCGCGCAGGGGCGGGTAGAAGAACGACGTGATGATGTACTGATCGCAGCCCGGCAGCTTGGCCTTCACGAACCCTTTGGTCGCACGGTAGGCGCCGCGATCCTCGTCCTTCGCCGCCTCGGGGATCTCGCAGCGCTGGATGATCTGCTGGTTGTCGATCGAGATGACGGGCAGCCGGTGGACCTTGCCGAAGAGATAGGCGAACGAGTCGAAGTCGCTGATCACGCATTGCGGTCGCCAGCGGACGACGTCGTCGTAGTAGGCGCCGACGTTCTCCGCGACCATTCCGGGGACGCGGAGCACGTTCTGCACGAGCGAGCCCGCTTCGTCGAACGCGCCCTCGACGTACTTCATCACGAGACCGCGGATCTCGATCACGTCGATCGCACCCTTGCCGTCCTCGGCGCCCTGGCAGCGGGGCCAGCTCTTCGTGAATGCTCCGTCGAGGAAGGTGTACGCGCGATTGCTGACGACGATCTTCAGATGATGGCCGCGCGCGAGGAGGCGCTCGATGCTCGTCTTCGAACGCGTGGCGTGCCCCATCCCCTCGCCGACGACGCCGTACAGGATCCGCATATCCGCGAGCGTAACCTACTTCGCGTGCGGCTTCGGGCGTGCGCGCGGCGCGCTCGGAGTGACTGCCGGGCCAGGCACAGGGTCGTGGGCCGACGCCGTGCTCGTCGTGTAGGCCGAGCGCACGAGCGGGACGAAGGAGGGCACCGAGTGCGCGGCGAGCACCATGCGGCGCACGATGACGGTCTCGCGCATCGTGAGCACGGCGATCCCGAGGCCGAGCGCGATCGCCGCGAGCGAGGAGAGCACGGCACGCGCACCGACGCGCCGTCGTGCGTGACCACGGCGCGGTCTCGGCACGTCCGGAGCGGGCATCGAGAGCGTCGGCCGCGAGGCGCGCGCGCGGACGTCCTCGACCAATCGCGGTGAGAGCGGCTCGATCTCGAGCTCCGGTCGCGCCGCCACGAGCCGCATCCCCGAGGTCGGGATGCGACCGTCGGAGATGGGGGTCGGATTGCGCGTGAGGGCCGACGCCGCGTGGCCGACGCCGGTCCCCGGG
>JBKJQC010000025.1:0-3019 GCA_046593995.1 Polyangiales bacterium | reverse complement strand
GAGCGCCGACCTCGCGCAGCGAGTGCTCGGCTCGTTCTTCCCGCCGGCGGTCAAGCAGTTCCTGATCGACACGGGTTTCGGATCGAATCCGGACGTCCTCCGCGGCTTCGTCAAGATCGGAAAGGCAATGTCCGAAGGTTCGCTCGTCACCGCGGCGCCGGCTGCAACGGCTCCCGCGACATCCGAGGAGAAGGCTCAGCGGATGTTCCCGAGCATGGCGAAGAAGGACTGATGGATCCCGTCACGGCCAAGCTGCACGAGACGCTCATCCGGCTCGCAAAGGGGATGATCGCCGCGTGGGAAGAATGGCTCAAGTCGAGGCGGGCAGCCGCACCATTGTAGGACTGACGTACCGAAGTGACCGACAACTGATACTCACGCAGTTCAACGCACCCGAGCTCGCGGCCGGACACGCGAAGAAGTCTCATTCGCCTCTCCTGCCTGATGCCTCCTCGGCAACCCAACTGGAGACATCTCGCATGAAGACGCTTCTAAAGTGGACGAGCATCCTGCTCGTTCCAGCGATCGCACTGGCTTTCCTCAGTGCAATGCCCGAGGTCGGCTTCGCGCTGACCCCGGACAACGTAGGTCTGCTGCTCCCGCTCGCCGTCGGCGCTACGCTCGACGTCAAGCACCCGACGCTCCTCGATTTCGCCAAGTCTCTCGATCCCGACGGCACGGTCGCCGACGTCGTCGAGATCCTGAACGAGACGAACGAGGTCCTGCAGGACATGGTGTACGTCGAGGGCAACCTTCTGACGGGACACCGCACCACGATCCGCTCGGGACTCCCGGCTCCGACGTGGCGCAAGCTGTACGGCGGCGTCCAGCCGACGAAGAGCACGCGCGTCCAGGTGACGGACACCACGGGCATGCTCGAAGCCTACGCCGAAGTCGACAAGGCGCTGGCCGATCTGAACGGCAACACCGCCGCGTTCCGTCTGTCCGAGGACCGCGCGCACATCGAGGGCATGTCGCAGGAGATGGCGGACACGCTCTTCTACGGCAACGAGGCCAGCGAGCCCGAGGCCTTCACGGGCCTGGCGCCGCGCTACAACCTCACGACCGCCGAGAACGGCGACAACATCATCAACCACGACTCGACCGCCGACGGTTCGATCACGTCTGCGTGGCTCGTCGTCTGGGGCGAGAACACCGTCCACGGCATCTTCCCGAAGGGGTCGAAGGCCGGAATTCAGGTCACGGACAAGGGCCAGGTCACGGCCGAGAACATCGACGGATCGAACGGCCGGGCCGAGATCTATCGCACGCACTACCGCTGGGACTCGGGGCTCTCGCTCCGCGACTGGAGGTACGCCGTGCGCGTGGCGAACATCGACATCTCCGATCTCGACACGATCGCGAACACGAAGGACCTGATCACGTCGCTGATCAAGGCTTCGGAGCGGATCCCGAACTTCGGCGCAGGCAAGCCGGTGTTCTACGTCAACCGCACCATCCGCGAGAAGCTCCGTCTCGGCATCATCGAGAAGATCTCCTCGAACCTGACGTGGGAGACGGTTTCCGGGCAGCGCGTCATGATGTTCGACGGCATTCCTGTGCGCCGGACCGACGCACTCCACAACTCCGAGACGCTCGTCAGCTAACCGACGAAGCGCCACACCACTTCTTCTTCAGGAGCTTTTCATGGACCGCTTCCTTCTCCCCAACCTCGGGCCGTCTGTCCGGATGAGCCTCTGGCTCACCGCGATCGCGCTGCTCGCGGTCTTTCTCCCGCACAGCCCCGACGGGCTGGCGGCGCTCGGAGTGTTCGCTCCCGGATTGGCCGGGATGATCATGGACGAGCGCACCGAGTTCGCCGATGCAGTCTCGGTCGCAGCCGCGGCCGGCACGGCGCTAATCGGTGACGTCATCGATCTCACTGTCGCTCGCGACATCGGGAACGGTGAACAGGTATACCTCGTGATCACCACGGACACCGAGATCATCACTGGTGGCGTGGCTGGCACGCTTCAGTTCAAGCTCGTCTCCGATGCCCAGGCCGCGATCGCGACCGACGGCACGGCGTCCGAGCACTACGCGACCAAGGCGTATGTGACGGACGACGCGGCGGCGAACGATGCGCAGCTGAACGCCGGCGGCGTCATCGCCTGCGTGGCTCTGCCGCTCGAGGGCGTGGTGTACGAGCGCTACCTCGGCATCCTCGCCGTGACGGCGACGACCACGACCACGGCCGGAAAGATCAACGCCTTCCTCACGAAGGATCCGTCGAAGTGGAAGGCCTACGCCGACGCGGTCTAGGAACAGTTCCTAACCGCTGAGGCCCAAGCCTAACCGCTGAGGGGAACCGGGTCGTGTCACGACGACCGACCCGGTTCTAAAGCGCTCGCCGGTCCCAAGCCCGGCGCCAACAACTGAGGAGAGAACGATGTCGAAGAAGAGTCTTGAAGCAATCCTGCGTCTGCCCGCACGCGAGCTGGTCGACGAGATCGAAAAGGTCCAGACCGTCGAGGTGCTCGACGCGATCGAGTTCGCCGAGATGCAGCGCGAGGAAGAGCGGAAAGGTTCGGGCCGGACGACCGTGTTCAACGCGATCGCGTCCCGCAGGGCTGAGCTCGCCGACGAGCGGCGGGATCCCGACCAGGACGCAGCTGTCGAGACGGCTTTCGTCGAAGGCACGCTGCCCGAGGAGGATCGCCGGGAGCCCGTGCCCGATCCGAGTCCCAGCAATCCGATGACGCTCTCGGAGCTGGGCCGCACGCTCGATGCGCCGGTCCCGGGCACCGAGGAGCCGAAGAAGCGGAAGCCCGCTCCTGCTCAGTCCGCTGAGTCGCTCCAGGTGCGCGCGAAGTCGCGCGGGTTCTACGGCGGGCAGCGGATCCGCGCGGGCGTCGAGTTCACGATCGAATCGGCGAAGCAGCTCGCGCCGTGGATGGAGCTCGTCGGTGACGTAGTGCCGAGCGAAGAGCTGGAAGCGGCTCCGAGCGGACCGGCGGCGGACGACTCGTCCGTCATCTGACGTAGAACGCGATGAACGACGCGGAGATCTGTAACCTCG
>JBKJQC010001139.1:0-2622 GCA_046593995.1 Polyangiales bacterium | reverse complement strand
CGTGTTGGTCGACGGGTTGAGATCGGCCGAGCCGCCCACGAGCCAGGGACAGAGCTTCGCCGCGACCTGCTCGATCTGGCCGGCGATGGAGCGCGTCGCGTCGGCCTTGCCGCCGATCTCCTTCGCCTTCGCGAAGAGCTCGGTCCGCAGGTTCGCCGGGAGCGTCGGCTCGACGTACTGCGAAAGCTCGGCCTTCTTCTCGGCGGAGAGTGCTTCCACCTTCTTCTGCCAGGCCTCGTATTCCGGCGCGTTCTCGGCGGCGCGATCGGCGAACACCTTGCGCACTTCGTCGGGGACCAGGAACGTCGGCTCCTCCGGCCAGCTCAGGGCCTTCTTGGTGAGCGCGACTTCTTCCTTGCCGAGCGGCGAGCCGTGCACGGAGTGGGTGTCGACCTTGTTCGGCGAGCCTTTGCCGATGTACGTACGCGCGACGATGATCGACGGCTTCCCTTTGTTCGCGACCGCCGCGTCGAGCGCCTTGCGGATCTGCTCCGGATCGTGGCCGTCGATCCGCTGCGCGAACCAGCCGTAGGCCTCGAAGCGCTTCACGGCGTCGTCCGAGAGCGAGAGCTCCGTGTGGCCGTCGATGCTGATGTGGTTGTCGTCGTAGAAGAAGATCAGGTTGTCGAGCCCGAGGTGCCCCGCGACGGACGCGGCCTCGTGCGAGATGCCTTCCATCAGATCGCCATCGCCGGCGATGCCGAAGACGCGGAAGCTCATGAGCTCGTCGCCGACGCGCGCCGCGAGCATCTTGCCCGCGATCGCCATGCCGACGGCGTTGCTGAGCCCCTGGCCGTGCGGCCCGGTGGTCGTCTCGACGCCGACGGTCATGTGCGACTCGGGGTGCCCCGGGGTCTTCGAGTCGATCTGGCGGAAGCGCTTCAGCTCCTCCATCGGCAGATCGTACCCCGCGAGGTGGAGCATTCCGTAGAGCAACATCGAGCCGTGGCCGGCCGAGAGCACGAACCGATCGCGGTTCGGCCACTTCGGATCCTTCGGGTTGTACCGGAGGTGGCGCGTGAAGAGCTCGAAGGTCATGTCCGCGCAGCCCATCGGCATGCCGGGGTGACCGCTGTTCGCCTTCTCGACGCCGTCGATGGCGAGGAACTTGATCGTGTTGACCGACAGCGTACGGAGCGGCTCTTCGACCTGCATGCTCATGGGAGTATCGCGAGCCGCGCGTCGTGGGAAGCCCCGACGGATCGGACCGTTCGCGCGAGCGTGAATATCGCGAGGCGTCGGCCGTCGCCGACGCCCTCATCGCGAGCGACTGGCGCGAGGGCGAGGTCGGTGGTTCGCTGGAAGGGATGCGCGCGCTCGGCTTTCTTCTCCTTCTCTCCGCTCTCCCTGGGTGTGGGGACGATCCGATCACCGGACCGAACCCCTTCGACGACGCGGGCGCCATCACCGACACCTCGCTCTTCGGCGACGTGAAGGCTGCGGACACCACGACGTCCGGAGGGTGCGAGCGGTTCGACTACCGCGCGTCCGGCAAGGCCTGCGTGTCGACCGGCTGTCCCGCGGTGCGCTGCGAGTGCCCGGGGACGTTCCCCCGCTCGATCAGCGCGTGCACCAAGCAAGGATGCATCGTGTCGGCGAACTGCGCGGAGGTGTGCGGCGCGTCGTCGATCGGGGAGGCCGTGACCTGCACCGACTCGTTCGGCGTCGGGGACGCGGCGCCGCCCCCGAGCGACACCGGCCCGAAGGACACCGGCTGCACGCCGAGCTCCTGCAGCGACCTCGGGAAGAACTGCGGGACGACCGACGTCGGCTGCGGCTACATGGAGGACTGCGGCACCTGCAGCGGCACGAACACGTGCGGCGGCGGCGGGATGCCCAACGTGTGCGGCTGCACCCCGACCACCTGCGCGGCCGCGGGCGTGCAGTGCGGCAATGTCTCGGATGGGTGCGGCAGCACGCTTGCCTGCACCGACACGTGCACCGTGCCGAGCTGGTGCGGCGGTGGCGGGATCGAGAACACGTGCGGCTGCATGGCGAGCGGCTCGCTCGCGCGCACGGGGACCGCCACCGCGTCCGTTCCCTTCACCGGCTCGACCCGGGCATGGAGCGGGACGGCGAGCGCCCTCCTTTCGGACAACCAGCGCGCCGAGATCAGCGGCATGACCAGCGCGCAGATCAGCGAATACCTCGTCGTGAAGGGGTTCGGCTTCAAGCTCCCCCCGAACGCGGTCATCGCCGGGGTGACGATGGCGGTCGAGCGCTCCGCGCTGAGCGGCGTGGGGATCGTCGACGCGTCGGTGCGCCTGGTGAAAGCGGCGGCCATCGTCGGCACGGACAAGGCGACCACGACGCAATGGAGCACGACCGACACGACGGTGAGCTACGGCGGAGCGACCGATCTGTGGGCGACGACCTGGACGCCAGCCGACGTCAACTCACCCGATTTCGGCGCGGCCATCGCGGCCAAGTACACCTCGACCGCGGGCAACGACTGGGCGCGAATCGATCAGATCCGCATCACGGTGCACTTCACCGTGCCTGGGTGCTGATCTCGGGTGGAGCGCGCCGATCCACGAACGACTCCGTGAGCCCTTCGAGGACCTCGTCGGCGGCGCGCTCGCCGGCGATCACCGCGCCGTCGAGGTAGCCGGCGTTCTTCGT
>JBKJQC010001118.1:0-3795 GCA_046593995.1 Polyangiales bacterium | reverse complement strand
CTCCGACCCGACCGGCCGTCAGTGTCGCCGCATGCTTACCGCTCGTGAGACCGTGGCCGGCTGCTTCGACACCGAACAGAGCGACCGATGGATCGTCGAGGAAGGGGGCGAAGATTCCGATCGCATTGGAGCCGCCTCCGATGCACGCGACGACGGCGTCGGGGAGCCGACCGAGCTGCTCGAGGCACTGCGCGCGCGCTTCTTCGCCGATGACCTTTTGGAGGTCGCGCACCAACGAGGGGTAGGGGTGGGGGCCGGCGGCCGAGCCCACGCAGTAGTACGTCGTTGCGACGTTCGTGACCCAGTCACGCATCGCCTCGTTCATCGCGTCTTTGAGGGTGCGCGATCCGCTCTGCACGGGGATCACCTGCGCGCCGAGCATTCGCATGCGCGCGACGTTCGGCGCCTGTCGTGCGACGTCGAGCTCGCCCATGTAGACCTCGCAGGGAAGGCCGAGCACCGCGCACGCGGTCGCCGTCGCGACGCCGTGTTGGCCGGCTCCGGTCTCCGCGATGATCCGACGCTTGCCCATCCGCTGCGCGAGGAGCACCTGGCCGAGTGCGTTGTTGATCTTGTGCGCGCCCGTGTGACACAGGTCCTCGCGCTTGAGGAGGAGGTGCGCGACGCGCGGTCTCCCCTTGGCGTCGCCATCCTCGAAGAGCGGTAGCTCGCGACGGAGGTTGTCTCCGCGCGTGAGCGGCGTCGGTCGACCGACGTACGACGTGAGCAGGCCGCGCCACGCGGCCTGGAACTCCGCGCTCGGCATCACTTCGCGGTACGCGCGATCGAGCTCTTCGAGCGCCGGAACCAGGGTCTCGGCGACGAAGCGGCCGCCGAACGGACCGAACCAACCTGCGCGCTCCGGTGCGGCCATGAGGCGGTGGATCTAGCGCCGCTGCCGCAGTGCGTCGAGGCCGGCCTTGCGCGCCTGCGGCCGAGAGGGCACGTGATTTCCGTGCGCGTGCTGTTTCTCCCCACCGCGCTCGTCGGCGCCGCGCTCCTCGCGGGCTGTCCGAACGAGGGGTCCGGCTCGTCCGATGCGTCGTCGAACGCGACGAGCCCGACGACCCCGGGAGGATCCCCCGCGGCGCCGCTGTCCGCGGCCGCCAAGGGGCTGCCCGGTGCGACCGCCGCGAGCGCGGATCCGACGAAGATCGTCCCGCTCGTCGCGGGGATCGAGCTCCCGGCCGACACGATCGACGGCGAGGGCGCGGGGCTCGAGCTCCTCTTCGAGATCCGCTTCACCGGCACCGCACCCGCGCTCGCGGAGCACGGCGCCGTCGCATCGGCGGTCACTGCCGCGCAGGCCGCGCGCGTCGGGACCCTCCGCGTCGTTCTCGGCGCAGGACGCATGCGCGCGCGCTTCGGGGCGCACACCTTCGCGCTCGACGAGGGCATGGAGCTCCGCGCAGAGCGGCATCGCGGCGGCGCGATCGTCGTGACCGGGCCGTCGACCTATCGCGTCCTCCCCGTCGGAGCGGTGCGCCCGCTACTCGCCGAGCGTCGCTTCGACGTGATCCCGCTCGCTCCGACCCAAGTCGTCGACAGCGCGTCCGGCACGCACCACGGTCGGACGACGTACCGCACGCGCCTCGCGACGACGTTCGGCACGCTCGTGGTCGACCAGATCGCAGCGCCCGCGTCGAAGGGTGTGCCGGTCGCCAAAGGCGATGCGCGCGTAGAGACCGGCGCCGAGCTCGATCGCGCGCTCGAAGGCAGCGGTGAGCCGCTCTGTCGGCTGCTGCTCGAGCTCGTCGCGTCCGATCGCGCGCTCGTCGGCCTACCGTGCGCCGAAGGTCTGATCCCGGTGCGCGTGGAGGTGTCCTACGCGAGCGGCGGCGGTATCGTCATCGAGTCGACGAGCCTGCGCGAGGGGACGATCACGCACGGCGATCTCGCGTTCCCGCCGAGCGGCGCGCGGCTCGGCGCGATGGCTCTCGCAGATCCGAAGGTGGCCGCGAGCGCGTGGCTGTCGAACGATCTGCTGCTCTCGCTTCGCGCCAAGGGGGAGCCGTCGAACCTCGAAGGCTCGAACAAGTCACCGTCGCTGCGCATCATGTTCGTCGACGGGATCGCCATCGGGCTCTTCACCGCCGGCCTCGAGCGCACGGTGCCGCTGCGCGCGGGGCGCTACGTCGTCGAGTGGCGCACTCCGATCGGCGAGCTCGTCGAGCGCGCGCTCACCGCCGAAGTCCCCGGCCGCGTGACCGCCGCTCAGTGGGTTCCGTCCCCCTTGTCGAGCGCTTCGCCGATCGCCTCTGTGCGGAACGGACCGTAGTCCGCGGGCCCGTACGTGCGATGCAGCTCGTTTTCGGAGACGAGCGCGTCCACCACGAAGCCGAGCGTCTCGAGCCTGCTCGACGGCGCGTAGTACTCGTCCTCTTCGACCTCCGGGAGGTTCGCGAGGACCGCTGCGGCCTTGCGCTCGTCCTCGGGGCGGAGTCGGAAATGCGCGCCCCAACCTTCCGAGTCGGAGAGGGTGATCGCCTCGAAGGCCGCGCCGATCGGGTTCATCGAGAGGAAGACGTTTTCGAGCTCGATGCGCCAGCGGCGGTACTCGCCGGGGGGCGCGAACCAGTGCAGCGGCATGCGTCGCCGTGCGACCTCGCCGAGGTACGCGCCGACCGGCGCTGCGAGGATCGCGATCATCTCCGGCTTCACGCCGACGTCGCCGCGGGCTCCTCGCACGTAGTGATCGAGGATCGGCAAGGTCTCGACTTCGTAGTCGAGCTTCATGCCCGTCGCGCGCTCCACATACGACACGCAGGCGTCGGCGAGCTCTCGGACCTCGGGCGGCGGTGGCGGGAGCTCCCCCTCCGACGAGGCGGGGTCGCCGGAGTGACCTTGGGGGGGATCGGACAGCTCGTTCGACATCTCGTACCGGCTCCAGAGCCTTTCCGCGAGCCGCCGGACCTCGCGCCGCAGGCCCCGGGACGCAAGAGGCCCCCTCCAACGACTCATCCGTCGGTGATTATTGGTCAGGCTTTGCGACTGGGTGTCGTCGGCTCTACTCTCCCAGGTTCCAGATGCGCCTCGGTATCTTCAGCGACACACATGCGAACTACGAAGCACTCTCGGCGGTGCTCGAGTCGTACAAGAAGGAGCGCATCGACATCTTCTATTGCCTCGGCGACACCGTCGGGTACGGAGGATCGCCGAACGAATGCGTCGACGTGATCCGCCGCCTCGCGCGCGTGACGATCCTCGGCAACCACGATGCGGCCGTCGCCGGACGGATGGACTACTCGTACTACTACGAGGCCGCGCGCCACGCGCTCGACACGCACGCGGCGATGCTGACGTCCGAGAACATGTCGTGGCTGAAGCAGCTCCCCTACCGAGAGAAGCTCGTGGAGTTCGGTGTCGACCTCTGCCACGGCTCGCCCGTGCGCATCGAGGAGTTCGAGTACATCTTCGCGCCCGAACAGGCGCGCGAGTGCCTGCCCTACTACGGCGAGCTCGAACACCTTACACAGGTGCGAGTGGCCGATCATCGTGAGGTGGCCGAGCTCGCCGTAGTACGGCAGGCACTCGCGCGCCTGCTCGGGCGCGAAGATGTATTCGAACTCCTCGAGGCGCACCGGCGAGCCGTGGCAGAGGAGCACTTGGTGCTCCTCGAGCATGCGCTGATACGGAAGCGACTTCAGCCAGGCCATGTTCTCGGCGGAGACCATGCCGGCGTGCGCGTCGAGCGCGTGGCGCGCGGCCTCGTAATAATACGAGTAATCCATGCGCCCTGACACGGCCGCGTCGTGATTGCCCAGGATGGTCGTCTCGGCGATGTCGCGGACCATG
>JBKJQC010001041.1:0-4434 GCA_046593995.1 Polyangiales bacterium | reverse complement strand
TCGCTACCGCCGGCGGCCGCGTAGTTCCACTCGGCCTCTGACGGGAGGAAGCCACCATCCCAGATACAAAACGCGTAGGCTTCGAACTGATCGACGCAGTTGATTGGCTTGTTTTCGGCCGCGTCGGCGGTCGTCGTCCACGTAGCGTACGACGCGTTACAGACGAGCGCCGAGTTCCAGGCGCCTGTCGTCTTCGGTAGGTTCGCGGTCCATGCTGAGTTCCACCCAGGCTCGTAACCGCCTGTCGTCAGTGCGAGGCCGTTCCCGGCGTTGAGATGGACATGTTTTCCGCCGCCCGCCGCCGGCGTCCAACCGGCTTCCACCGCGGCAACGAATCTCCTGAAGCGGCCGACGGTGACCTCGTATCGATCGAGTCTGAATGTGTCGACTGTCGACACCCACTTCGGATCCGTCGCGGTCGAGCCGTCGTAACTCCTCTTGAACGTTCCGCCGACGACGAGGGGGCTTACGCAACAGCTCTCAGACGCACCGCAGGAAAGCACAGCGCCCTCGCACGATCGAGCGGTCGAGGCACAAGCGTCGGCTGCACACGCATCTTGCGCGGTCTCGTACGAGGATGTGTCGGCCAGGCCTGTGTCGGCGCGGACCTCGGGCGGGCCATCTGCTGGCCCGTCCACGGCGGCGTCGTAGGGCGTCACCGTCGCGTCCAGCGTGTCGCTCGCGGCGTCGGCGACAGTTGCACCGGTGTCGGTCGGCGCGATCACGTCGGCGGGAGCGTCGATCGCGTCCCTCGCGTCGCCCGCATCGCTCGCCGTCGTGGTGTCAGGAATGGCCGTATCGGCGGTCGTCGCATCCGGCCCGGGCGCAGTATCCAGTCCCGAAGCCGTATCCGCTCCCGAGGCCGTGTCCGTCAGCGTGCTGTCGGAGCCGCTCGTGTCCGTGCCCGTCGTGGTGTCGGCGAGCGCAGTGTCGCTCATCGCGGCGCCGTCCGTCGGCATGACGCCCGTCTTCTCCTCTTCCATGCACCCTACGGCGCAGATGGAAGCCACGACCACGCCAAGTACGCTCCGTCGCATCGCGATCTCCCTCGTCAGCAAGCGTCAGAATCGTCCGACCAGCGAGAACCCGCCGGGCGAGACGCCGACGTGGGTCACGCCCGTCGCGACGTTCTTCGACGACGAAGGCGCGACGACGAACAAGATGACTCCCGTCGTGACCACGGCCGCGCCCACGCCGACGAGGACGTAGCCGAACGTGTTCTGGCTTCGTCCGTCGGCTTTGGCTTGGTGCAACGATCCGCCGGGCTGGCAGGCTTCGTAGTTCTGCGGCTCGTCAGGACCGCAGTGGTTCGCGTCGTTGAACTTCGACGCGCCGCCCATCGCGAGGACTGCACCGACCCCGGTCACCACGGCGCCGAGCGCCGCGGTCCCCAGACCGACGTACTTCAACGTGCTCCAGCGGGTCTCGTCGGTCGCGGGAGTGGTCGGAGATCCGCTGGTCGGCGTCGCTGCGGCAGGCACCGGTGTGGCGGCCGCCGTGACGAACACCGCGCTGATCTCTTGAGACTTCTTCGACTCGCTGACGGCGTGTTCGACGGTCTGCGTACGGCCGTCGCTCGTCGTGAAGACGAAGGTGTGCACGCCGGGGTTCAGCTCGATCGCGAGGCCGTCGAGCTTCGTCGCGGCCGGCTTGCCGTCGATCGTCACCGAGACGCTGGTCGCTTGCTTTCCGTCGATGCTCGCGACGAGCACCACCGTCGGCAGACGCGCGTTCACGTCCGCGAGGAACGCGGAACAGTCGTCGCGCACGCTCTGCGGGCAAGCAGTATCCAGGCACTGTTTGAACGCCTCACGCGCCTCGATGAGCTGCACCTTCTTCGTCAGCTTCTGTCCTTGCACCGACGCGTCCTCGCACGCCTGCGCATCGGCACGCGCGTCGCGCCCCGAGAGGAAGATGGCTGCCGCGAGGAGAATCCACGACCGTCGCTCGCTCATCCGCATCCCTGCTTGTGGTGCTTGATGCCATCCTGATCGAAGTAGTACGGGGGACTGCAGTTGACGCTCTTCGGAGCTGCGACGGGAACGGGCGCGGCGCTCACCGTCGGCTTCGCAGGCCCCTTCGGCGACTTCGGGCTGGTCGTCGGTGCGGTCGAGGTCTTGGCCGTGTTGGCGCCGGCGAGCGTGGTGGGTGAGGCGATGGCCGAGGCGATGGTCGAGGCGGACGCGCCCGGTACGGCGGGCACGTCGACCGCCTTCGTCACTTGCTCGGCCGTCGCGACCACCGCTTGCGGCGTCTCTTTCGGCGCGGCTGCCATCGCCGAACCGGGACTCGATTCGACGGTGCTCGCAGCGGGTGACTTGTGCAACATCACGGCGGTTCCGAACACCCCCGCGAGCACGAGCGTGACGCCGACGGCGATCGCCGCCGTCCGCGCGCCCCGCTTCGGCGGAGCGCCGCTAGCAGTCCCTCCCCAGTTTGCCTCCGTCTGCCTCGCGGGGCTCGGCGTCGTCTCGACGACCTCGCGCTGCACCGGCGCGGCGGCCGCGACTTCGACGCCCGAGTGGACGCTCACGCCAGCCACGCGCTCGGCGGAGTGACGCCCGAGGCGCGACGCAAATGGCGCGAGGGCGGCCGCGAGCTCCGCGACGCTCGCATACCGCTGGTCGACCGACTTCGCGAGACAGCGCAGCACAGCGCCTTCCAGGGCTTCCGGCACCTCCGGCCGAAGGCTGCGCATCGGCGTAGGTTGGGCCTGGAAGATTGCGGCCACGAGCTGGCCCAACGACTCGGCGTCGAAGGGGTACTCTCCGGTCAAGAGCTGGAAGAGGATCACCCCGAGCGACCAGATGTCCGTCCGCGCGTCGACGTCCTTCGCGGACTGGAGCTGCTCGGGCGACATGTAGAGCGGCGACCCCAACATGCCTTGGGAAGTCTTCGTCATCGAGCCGCCGATCACGGTCTCCCCGGTCACCTTCGAGATCCCGAAGTCGAGGATCTTCACGCACGCGCTGCCGTCGGCGCGCCTCGTGAGGAACATGTTCGCCGGCTTGAGATCGCGATGGACGATCTGGAGCGAGTGCGCCTCTGCGATCGCCTCGAGGCCCTGCAGCACGTAGTCGACGGCGTCGGAGATCGGCAGCGGCCCGCGCTCCGTCAACACCTGCTCGAGGTCCCTGCCCTCGAGATACTCCATCACCATGTACGGCTCGCCGCCGGCGAGTCGGCCGACATCGCTCACGCGCGCGACGTGCTCGCTCTTGATCCGTGCGGACGCCCGAGCTTCGCGGATGAAGCGCTGGATGAACGCAGCGTTCTGCGCGTGCTCCGGCAGGACGAACTTGATCGCGACGCGTTCGTCGAGCTCGATGTGGCGCGCCGCCACCACCGCGCCCATCCCGCCGCGTCCGAGCTCGCGCTCGACCCGGTATTTACCGAGCAACACATCGCCTTCTACGGGCACACCTCACCTCCGCGGGCGAGCATAGCATTCAACGCAGCCCCCACCAGACGTGAGCGGGGCCACTGCGGACGCGGACGCCCGCTGGGCGTCCGTCAGCTCGGCGTCCGTCGGACATGAGCGCCCGTACTAGAGGGCGTGGTCGACGAGACTGGCGAAGACCTGAGGTCACCCAACCCCTCGAAATCCAGCGCCTCGACGGCGCTCGCACACCTGGGGGTCAAGCGCTCGAGTCGGTGCATCTCCGAGAAAAGGTCGCGGAGCGGCGGTTCCGTATCCGCAAACCGCCGAGCGGCGCTGTCGATCCGCACGATCTGCACATGTCGTGGGCGGTGAAGAGCGGCTCGGAGCCGGTTCGATCGCTCTCGGTCGCCGATGTGACGCTCCCGCGCGACACGGCACGGTTCGTCGGAGACGCCGAGGCGCGGTCGCTCCAGGCGCTCCTCTTCGAGATCCGAGAGCTCGACGAGGGCTACGTCGGAGAACGAGAGATCGAGTCGTTCGTTCGACGGACGGCGTCAACGGTTTCGCGGCGGTCGCATCTGCACGGAGAGGACGCGCAGCTCGTCGCCCTCGTGGCGAAAGGTGACGAAGTACGCGCCGACGTACAGACGCCAGACGTCACCGTCGTCGATCATACGGCGCACGAACCCGGTACCTTCGGCCGCAAAGCGATCCATGCGATCGAGGATCTCGATGGCCGCGGTTGGTTCGAGCGAGAGTAGATCGGCTTCGGCGCCGATGTCGTAGACGACACGCATCAGTCAGGTGCGACCGAGCACCCGAGCGCGCACGGCGGCAGACGGCGATGGCGCGGGCGAAGACTCGGCGGCGAGACGTGACTGCTCCTGGGGCGTCGCGGGGAGATCGTCGATGGGCGCGCTCGCGAGAGCCTCGAGGACAGCGTCGTCCTCAGGTTCGACGAGGACGCGCACACGCCTTCCCTCGAGGGCTGGCAGCGCACGGTCGAGCTCGATGACCGCACCGCGCACGCGCCCAGCGACCGCAGAACTCAT
>JBKJQC010000944.1:0-3972 GCA_046593995.1 Polyangiales bacterium | reverse complement strand
CGCACGCCGTTGTCGTGCGCCTCCTCGAAGAGCGCGACGCCGGAGAGATCGGTGTGCGCGAAGTGGATCGCGCCGCGGGGCGTGCGCGCGTCGAGCTTCGCGAGCGATGCGCGGGCGCCCACGATCGGGCGCGTCATCGCGTGCCCCCAGCGGAAGACGTCGACGCGGTCGAGGTGCTGCGCGAGATCCGCGTGGGCGCGCGAGAGATCGGCGTACGCGACGTCCGCCCAGTCCTTCCAGTCCGCCGCGAGCAGCTTCTTGCGCGCGGACTCGCCCGGCTCGGGGATGGCGTAGTACCAGGTCCACACGGTGGGCCCGTGATCCCGCCCGAGCTGATGTGTCGCGACCACGTACCCGAGCGAGGGCGACTCGTAGAGGACGTTGTCCCACGCGAAGGGCACGCCGTTCGAAGACGGCCGTCCGCTCAGGTGCAGGTTCGCGACGGCCCACGCGCCGTAGTCGAACGCGTTCTTCTCGATCGCCTCGGGAGCCGGTGTGTCGCGCAGCGGAGCGACGATGCGACGTGCGACGAAGCGCGGCACGGCGATGATCGCGTGATCCGCGCGGAGCCTCCGTGCGACGCCGTCGCGATCGAAGAGCGAGAGCACGACGCCTCCCTCGGGGTGCGGCGCGACGTCCGCGACGGTGACGCCGGTCTGCACGCGCGTCGACGCCACGCCCGCGAGGTGACGCACGAGCCGACCGTTGCCGTCGCTCCAGGTCATGAGCTCCGCGGAGTGACCGTCGGGCCCCATGCGCGAGACGAAGTAGAAGAGGCCCGCCCACGCGGACGCGGCGTCGATCGAGAGCGCGTAGTCGTCGCGGCACGCGTAGTCTACGAGCCAGCGGAGCCTCGGCGAGAGGAAGCCGTGCGCGTCCATCCACGAGGCCATGGTCACGCGGTCGAGCGCGAGCACCTCCGCGTCGTCGCTCGCGCGCGCGGTCGGGATGACGAACGCGCGTCGGCCCTTGCCGTCGCGGTAGCGCTGCCAGCGCGCGAGCTCCCGCTTGAACGCGCGGAACTGTGCGAGATCCTTCGCGCCAGCGCCGGCCTGGAGGAAGAGGCCCTCGTACCAGGTGCCGCGATAGAACAAGCGCTCCTCGGGCGCGCGGCAGAGCACGTGCTCCGAGACGATCGGCGTGCCGTTCTCTTCGCGTCCTTCGACGACGCCGAGCTCCTCGAGGAGGATCACGAGCGCGCGCGCTTCGCCCGAAGGTACCGGGACGTAGTGCGCGCCCCACGGATACGCGAGCCCCGCGGCCTCGCCCGAGCGCGAGGTGCCGCCGATCACGTCCTCGAGCTCGAGCACGTGCACGTCGGGCGGCGCCGCGAGCCCTCCGCGGATCAACCGCCAGGCCGCCGACAACCCCGCCGGTCCGCCCCCGACGATGGCGACCTTGGTGCGCTCGGTCGGGAGATCGGGCGACGCGAAGCGCGCGCGCACGTCGACGTCGCGCAGTCGGTGACCGCGCTCGTGGTTCGCCCCGAGGAGCTCGCCGCCGTAGTGGGGCGACGGGCCGGGACGACGGCACGACACGGCGGCGAACGACGCTCCGAGGAACGTCGCGAGCACGTCGCGACGTGTCGGAGAGGTTCTGCGCGACATGATCAGAGCGCGGTGACGACGACGTTCTCGCGTTCCACCGCCGCCTCGGCCGCGGCGATGCTCACGACCGAGAGGTCCTCTTGCTCGGCGAGCCCTTCGCGCCGTAGCCCGAACATCCGCAAGAGCGTCGACGACGGCGTGAACGCGAGATCGCTCTCGTGCACGAAGAGACGACCGAGGTGCTCCGCGTAGGCCTTCGCGAGGACGGGGAACGGGATCTTGTCGAACGCCGCCGCGCGGCGACGGCTCGCCCAGGCGGAGGCGATCAGCGCCGCGTAGAGCAGGTGGTAGATCGGCTTCAGGCGCACGCGCGACGACCAGGGAGTGCGCGCAAGCACCGCGCGGAGGAAGTGGACGTTCAGCGGCACGTGGAACGATTCGTCACGTGTCAGGATCGTCAGCATCTGCCGCACCGAAGGGTGTGTCGCGCGGCGGAGCGCGAGACGGTAGGTCGTCGAGCCGATCGTCTCGAACATCAGGTTCGTGAGGACGATCGTCTCCATCCGATCGGCCTTGCCGTAGAGCGCGTAGAACGTCCCCGTGACCTTCCCCATCGGGCGGATCTCGCCGCCGAGGTGCGCGAGGAACTGCGTGAGCAGCTCCCGGTGCCACCCTTCTTCGTTGCCGTAGAGACGCAGGCACTCGCTGAGCTCGGGATCCCACCCGGCCACATCGTCGGCGAGCTCGTGCGCCTGGGTGAGGCCCGACTCCTCGGCGCGATACGCGGCGTTGAAGAACGCGATCGCGGCCAGCCGCTCCTCCTCGGAGGTCCACACGATCGGCTGCGAGAGATCGAGCGTCTCCTCGTACATCCGCTCTGCCCGCCTCTTCAGCATCGCGAGCCACCAACTCGTCGGCCTCTGTCTCACGGGGGAAAGCATAGCGTCTCGGTTGGTCGGCGGTCAGGCCGCGGCGGCACGCCGCGCGCTCAGAGGAACTTCTTCCACTCGGCCTCGTAGTAGTGCACGAGCACCTGGTTATCGAGGCGGTTGATCTCGACGTCGAGGGACGCCATGTCGAGGCCGAGGACGAACAACTGGCGGAGCGCGGCGTCGTCGAGGAACTTCAGCGGCGCCATGTCTGTCGCGTGGAAGGGCAGCTTCGTCGGCGCGAGCGGTGACCGCCCCGGACCGGCGGGGAGCGCATGGCGCGCGAGCACGTAGCCCCACTCGCCGAAGGATGGGACGAACGTGTGGTAGGGCGCGATCTCGAGGCCGGCGCGCTCGATCGTGCGCGCGATGCACCAGAAAGAGCGTCGCGCGAAGAGCGGCGAGGTCGACTGCACCGCGAGCACACCTCCGGGCGCGAGGTGCTCCTTCATGAGCGAGTAGATGCGCGTCGTGTACAGCTTTCCGAGCGCGTAGTGGTTCGGATCGGGGAAGTCTGCGATGACGACGTCGAACCGCCGCTCGGCCTGCTTGCCGTCGCCGAGCCAGACGTACGCGTCGTCGTTGACGACGTGCACGCGCGGGTCGTGGAACGAGCTCTCGTTCAACGCGCGGAGGAGCGGCATCGTGCGCGCGAGCTGCGTCATCCCGGGGTCGAGATCGACCAGCGTGACCGACGCGAGCCCCGGGATCTTGAGGATCTCGCGCAGGCCGAGGCCGTCACCGCCGCCGAGGACCAGCACGTCCTTGACGGCCCCCCCGCCCTCGACGCGCGAAGCGACGGCCGGCCAGATCAGCGCCTCGTGGTAGCGGTACTCGTCGGCGCTCGAGAACTGCAGGTTGCCATTGAGGAAGAGCTGGAAGCTCGCCTTGCTCCGCGTGACGACGATGCGCTGATACGTCGTCTGCTTCGCGTAGATGATCTCGTCGGCGTAGAGGCCCTCCTCTGCCAGGAGCGTCAGGCGATCGGCCGCGACGACGCCCGCGACGAGCACGGCGAGCACGAGGACGCTCCGCAGGCGGAGGCCCCACGAGCCCTTCTGCCCGTCCCTGCTCGAGGTGGCCGCGAGCTCGTCCTCGAGGAGGAACGTGCTCGCGAGCGCGACGAGCGCGTTGATCCCGCCGACGACGAGCGAGGTCCGCACGAGGCCGAGCCGCGGGACGAAGAAGATGGGGAACGCGAGCGATCCGACGAGCGCGCCGAGGTAGTCGACGGTGAGGACCCGCGCGACGAGGTCCTTGAACGCGTAGCGCTCCTTGAGGATGCGGAGGAGGAGCGGGATCTCCATCCCGACGAGCGTCCCGATGATCAGGACGACGCCGTAGAGGACGACGCGGAACCACGAGAGGTGCGCGAAGGCGAGGAACAGCACCGGAGCCGACGCGCCACCGACGAGCGCCACCGCGATCTCGATCTCGACGAAGCGACGCGCGACGTCGCGGTGGACGTGCCCCGAGAGCCACGCGCCGATGCCCAT
>JBKJQC010000943.1:0-2975 GCA_046593995.1 Polyangiales bacterium | reverse complement strand
GTTTTCGGGCTCGACGGCTCGCGGAAGAACTTCGTCCTGCAGCTCGTTGACGCGCTCCGAGCTGGCAGACCGTTCACGCTCCCAGCGGACCAGCTCATCACGCCCAGCGACGCGATCTCGCTCGGGACCTCGGTCGTCGAGCTGCTCGACCATGGAGTGCGCGGGACGTTCCACGTCGCGGGGCCGGAGCGCCTCGGACGCGAGGAGTTCGCCCGGCGGGTCGCCCATGCATTCGGCCTTGACGCCAGCCTGCTCCGGGCGGTCCACATGCGAGAGCTCGGTCTGGCCGCGCCGCGGCCGCGCCGGGCCGGCCTGCGCGATGACAAACTACGGGCGGCGCTCGGTCACGGGCTCACTCCCATCGACGACGCCCTCCGCGACCTCGCGATGGAGGCTGGCTAGGGTGAAGCTCCTCGTCACCGGCGGCGCCGGGTTCATCGGCTCGAACTTCATCCGTCACTGGTTCCGCGGGCACGACGCCGACTCCGTCGTGAACTACGACCTGCTCACCTACGCGGGCGATCGAACGTCCCTCGCGGACGTCGAGGCAGCGGCGGGCTCGCGGTACGCCTTCGTGCACGGCGACATCGCGGACATGGCCGCGGTCCGCGCCGCCCTCACGGAGCACCGGCCGGACGCCGTCGTCAACTTCGCCGCGGAGTCGCACAACAGCCGCGCGGTCCTTGACCCCGTCGCGTTCGCGCGGACGAACGTCGTCGGGACGCAGGTGCTCCTGGAGGCCTCGCGCGCCGAGCGCATCGAGCGGTTTCACCACATCTCGACGTGCGAGGTGTATGGCGACCTCGCGCTCGACAGTCCCGAGCGCTTCCGCGAAGACTCCCCATATCGACCTCGGACGCCGTACAACGCGTCGAAGGCCGCCGCGGATCTCATCGTCCGGGCGTTCCACGACACCTATGGGTTGCCGGTGACGATCTCGAACTGCTCGAACAACTACGGCCCGTTCCAGTACCCGGAGAAGGTCATCGCGCTATTCACGACGAACGCGCTCGAGGATCGGCCGCTCCCCCTCTACCGACACAGCGAGAACCGGCGCGAATGGCTGCATGTCGATGACCATTGCCGGGCGATCGAGCTTGTGCTGTTGCGCGGGCGCATTGGGGAGACCTATAACGTCGGGAGCGGTGACGAGCGCAGCGTCGAGGAGATCGCCGATGCCGTCCTCACCGCGACCGGAAAGCCGGCGTCGCTGAAGACCTACGTCGAGGACCGGCCGGGCCATGACCGCCGCTATCTCCTGGATCACTCGAAGATCACGCACGAGCTCGGCTGGGAGCCGCGCGTCCCGTTCGAGCGCGGCCTCAGCGAGACGGTCGACTGGTACCGGGCGAACCGCGGTTGGTGGGGGGAGAAGCGCGAGCGTGCGGCCGCAGGTGTGGACGAATCGCGCTGGAGCGTGAGCGCACGCGGTTAGCGCACGGCGTCCCAGTCGAATCCGATGCTGGGGTGGTCGTGTTCGATCCGATGCTCATCGGGACGAGCCGCGTCGTAGACCTCGCTCGGAACATTCAGGATGACCGCCGCCTGCGTCCCGAGGGTCTTGTAGCCGTGATAGACGCCAGGCGGGACGAAGAGCGCGAACGGCTTCCCCTCGTCGGCGACCTGATGCCAGACGGCACCGCGCATCGGTGATGTCTCGCGACCGTCGTAGAGCGGAAGGAGCACGCGCCCGCGCAGCACCACGATGACGTCGGTCTGCCGGTCATGCCAATGCCACCCGCGGACGACGCCGGGCTCGTTGATAGTGACGATCGCCTGGCCGAAGCTTGCGAACTCCGGCCAGTCGGAGCGCAGGACCTCGGTGAGGGAGCCGCGCGCGTCAGCGTGGACCACGAGGTCCCGGACGCGCACGCCGGCGATGGGGTGCGTCAGCGTGGGGCCGCCTTGTTGGCCCCGCGCTCCGCGACGAGCTTCCCTGCCCGATAAAGCATGTCGATCGACTCGCCGCAATCGGCCCAGTAACCCTGAAGGACCTCGTACGCGAGCTCCCCGAGCTCCAGATAGCGGTTGTTCACGTCGGTGATCTCGAGCTCGCCGCGCCCCGACGGGCGCAGCTCCTTCACCATCTCGAAGACCCTCGCGTCGTAGCAGTAGAGGCCCGTCACCGCGAGCCGCGAGGACGGTGCCGCGGGCTTCTCGACGATCCGCGCGAGCCGTCCGCCCTCCATGACCGCGACGCCATACGCGGACGGGTTCTCGACCTCCGCAAGCGCGATCCGCGCGCCGGACGGCCGCGCCCGGAAGGCGGCGACGATCGGCGCGATCGAGTGCTCGAAGATGTTGTCGCCGAGGAGCACCGCAACGGGATCGCCGGACGCGAACCACTCGCAAAGGCCGAGCGCATCCGCGATGCCGCCCGCGCGGTCCTGGTATGCGTAGTCAAGGTGCCGGAGGCCGAACGACGAGCCGTTCCCGAGCAGGCGGAGGAACTCGCCGGCGTGGTTGCCGCCGGTCACGATCATGATTCGGTCGACGCCCGCGCCGGTGAGCTGCTCGATCGCGAAGTAGATCATCGGGCGGTCATAGACCGGAAGAAGATGCTTGTTCGTGATCCGCGTGAGCGGATCAAGCCGTGAGCCAGTCCCGCCGGCCAGGATGATGCCTTTCATGACGGCATGATCCGCGCGAGAGGGATCGGGTGGACGAAGCGCCCGCCGCCCGACACGTAGTCGGCGAACTTCCGCGTGATCGCGTCCGTGTAGTTCCACGCGAGCAGGACCGTGAAGTCGGGGTGATCCTCTCGCAGCGCGCTCTCGGGACGGATCGGGATGCGCGCACCCGGGGTGAGCATCCCCTGCTTCACAGGCGTCGAATCGGCGATGTAGGCGATGTCGGCAGTGGTGAAGCCGCAGTAGTTGAGGAGCGTGTTGCCCTTCGCCGTCGCGCCGATCGCCGCGACGCTTCGTCCATCGGCGCGGATCCCCGCGAGGAGCCCACGGAGCGAGTCACGCGAC
>JBKJQC010000899.1:0-4159 GCA_046593995.1 Polyangiales bacterium | reverse complement strand
GTGGTCTGTCGCTGCGCCTCACGTTCTGACCTGAAGTTCTGATCTGACGTCCGGCCGAAGCACTGCTAGCAACGCGCCGGCATGCGCGGAACCGCCCTCGTCTACAGCTCGCACAATCGCTCCGAGTACCTCCACGACCAGTTCATCGTGCAGCGCGCGCTGCGCGGTAACCGGCAGATCCTCTTCCTGCCGATGTCGGAGACCGTGCAGAACGGCAGCGAGTACGACCGCCAGGAGTTCTCCTGGGGCACGTTCCGCTGGTTCTTCGACTACTACCGGAAGTACGGCCTCGAGTACTTCCCGTTCTACTGGTCGAGCCGCTTGCGACAGCAGGACGTCGACACGCTCTGGCACCACGTCTGGAACGCCGAGGTCGTGATCCTCGGCGGCGGCCACAGCCTCACGGGCATGCGCCGCTACAAGGAGCTCGGCCACCGCTTCGCCGGCGGCGAGTGGGGCAAGTTCGGTCGCCTCCTCCACGAGCGCCGCGCGCGCGGCATGCTCACCGTCGGCTTCTCCGCCGGCGCCGATCAGCTGTGCGACTCGCTCTTCCGCCGCACCTGGGGCGACGAGTACGACGGCGGCGGCTTCGGCCTCGTGCGCAACACGATGGTGACGCTGCACCACGAGCCCGAGAAGAACGGCGACCTCCAGTACGCCGCGCACCGCTTCCCGCAGAACATGATCTTCGGCATGCCGAACGACGCGGGCATCAACCACGACTGGGGCACGCTCCCGAGTGGCAACGTCTGGCAGGTCTACGAGTTCGTCGTCGACCAGTCGTGGGACCTCGCGCGCGATCAGTTCCACATCAAGACGCGTCACGGCGCGAAGATCGAGCCCTTCTACTACGACGGGAGGCACTGGTCGTTCGGCGGCGGCGATCTGTTGGTCCGCGTCGAGTCGAAGGACGGCAACTACCGCCAGGCGTGGATGCGCATCGGCGGCCGCTGGATGCACTACTGGTCGCAGCAGCCAACGTTCTTCAACTCGGTCGAGCACATCCTCGCGAATCACTGAGTCGTCGCCGCGTCCGACGTCGCTTCCATCAGGTCGTGGAAGAGTGCGGCGCATTGACTGTCGGTGGCGTCGTTGCAGTTGACGTAGCTGTACGGTTCTTCACCGCCGGCGTCCAAGGCGATGAGCACGTTCTTGCATTGCGCCGCAGCCGACGTCTCACGATGTTCGACGATGGTGCAGCCGAAGGCCGTGGCGTGGGCGGCGAATTCGTCGACCGCGACCTTCGCGGACACGCTCCGCGGGACGCGATGATGACCGGTCTGGGGCTGGTTGTCCGCGCGCCTCGGCGGCCCGCCGTAGACAGGACAGGCCGTCGCTTCGAGGGCGACGGCGATGCCAGCCGCGGCGAGCGCGGCGACGCGCGCGCGTGAGAAGCGCCCTTCGATGAGTTCGTGCCGCGCTGCAGAGGGCGCGCCGCCACAGAACGGACACGCCGCGTCTACGCCGACGTGTCGCTTGCACTGCCCGCAGGGAACCAACATCCACGGCATCATGTCACGCGCGCCCGGCCGCGTAACGGGCGGGCGGACGCGCTACACTTCTCTGGTGCATGAGCTCGTCGAAGCGCTCTGTTCCGACGCCTGCGCCGGACGCGCGCCGGGCACCCCTGGCGGAGACGAGGCGCGACGTCTCGTGCGCGAGGCCATGCGCGGCGCTGGGCTCGAGGCGATCGAGCAGGCCGTTCCCGCGGCGGGCGGTGGCAACGTGCTCGCGACGATTCGCGGAGACGTCGACCGCTACGTCCTCGTCGCCGCGCACTTCGATCATCTCGGACAGCTCGGCGGCGAGACGTACCGAGGTGCCGACGACAACGCTGCGGCCGTCGCGATCCTCGTCGAGGTCGGCAAGCAGCTCGCGGCGAAGCGGGCCGACGGACGGGGGGTGATCCTCGCCGCGTTCGACGCCGAAGAGCCGCCGCATTTCATGCAGGGCTCGATGGGGTCCGAGTTCTTCGCGCGTCATCCGTGGGTCCCGCTCGAGCGCATCGATCTCATGGTCTGCATGGACCTCGTCGGCCACGCGCTCGGCGACGCGAGCCTCCCCGGCAGCGTGCGCGAGACGCTGTTCGCGCTCGGCGCCGAACGGAGCGAAGGCACGTCCGCGCGACTCGACGCGATCGCGGAGCCGGGGGTGATCGTGCGGCGCGCCGACGCAGAGATCATCCCGCCGCTCTCCGACTACGGCCCCTTCTGGGCACGCGAGCGGCCGTTCGTCTTCCTCACGAGCGGTCGCACGCGGCGCTATCACACGCCCTCCGACACCCCCGAGCACCTCGACTGGGCGAAGATGTCGGCCACCGCGCGCTGGCTCGAGCGCTTCGTGCGCGACGCGTGTGCGCGTGACTCCTCGTACGAGTTCCGCGCGCGCCGCGACGACGTCGGCACGCTCGACTCGCTGATCGCGCTGCTCTCGGGACTGAGCGATGCGCGCGCTGACCCACGCGCAGAGATGGTGCTGGAGATGGCGCGCGGACTGCGCGCGCAATGCAGGGCCGATGGCGCGTTGCCCTCCGCGCAGCAGGGGCAGATCGCGATCTTGGTGGGAGGCATCGAGAGCGCGCTCGCCTGACGCCGAGGCCCCGTGCGTGTGCCGATTCGAAAAGGGGCTAGGCGCGTGGATCGTCGACAACTACGGCATCTCCGGCGACTCGCGCACCGTGGGCGGCCGCGCCGACGGCGTGCGCGCGATCGGCGACTGCCATCCGCGCATCGAGCTCAATCTGCAGATCGTCGGCGGCGAGGAGAGCGCGAACAACGACGCCATCGGCGTCTACTGCGCGCGGGACGCGAACACCTCGATCGCGAGCCGCTGCGTGCTGTTGCGCAACGTGATCAACGGCGCGGTCGCGGGCTTCCCGCCCAAGGCGACCGGCGTGAAGTGCGACAAGGGCGCGTGCGCGCGCATCGAGCGCAACGTCATCAGCGGATGTTTCTCGCGCATCCAAGACGCCTGCGGCGGGTGGTACTGCGGCTGCGATGGCGTCACGTTCCTCAGCGCGTGTGGCCTCGCGCACAAACCCTTCGCCTCGCTTGGAGCCTGCGCGAGCGACGACGCTGGCAACGACGGCGGATGATCGCGCGGTCGTACGTTTCATGCGACCGTCGGTCCTGCCCGTTGCATCGCGACGCGTAGGAGCCATGATTTCGGCTTCGACGCGAGCTCGCTCCGCACCGCGGACGAGAACTCGTCCGCCTCGGTGGAAGGCGTCTTCCCGAGGCGCGTGAGGTGGAGTGCGTGGTTCCGGATCACGTAACGGAGCGCGTTCCGCACTTGCGTGGGCGAGCCGAGGCGTTGCTCGTGATAGCGGTCGACGAAGCGCGGACCGCTGGCCCCCATCATGCGGTTGATGCGCTTCGCGATGCGGATCAGCAGTGCGCGCACGCCGTTCGACATCGCGCGGCGGCTCTCCGCTTCGGCGAGCAGGTGGATGTGGTTCCCCTGCACCGAGAAGTGCGTGATGCGAAATCCCTCGCGGTCGCGAACGGCCTCGAGCGCCTCTGCGATGCGTCCGAACGAGCGCTGGCTACGCAGGTTCCAGGTGCCTTGCCGGACGCGCACGGTGACGTGGTGCGGGTGTCGCGGGTCGACCTCGGGGCGGCGCGTGTGCGGGAGCCCGGACGTGTTGCTCCGGGGGCGCCCACGCCTCGGCCTGCGCGGCTCGGTAGAGAGAGGCACCTGCCCCGTTCGCTGACTCACGCCATGATTATGGCGGATGTTTTCGACGCTCGCAACGCGTTTCCGCTTCTTTCAGAGAGATGCGATCGCAGCGGACGGCGACTGAGACGCCGAGCAGGCCGTCTCAGGGGCACGGCGGGAGCGTCGCCGAGCGTTGGCACGCGACTCTCGCCGCACGTCGCTGCCCGCATGCGTCGTCCACGCAGGTGCCGGCGCACGCGAGTCCGTGGACGAATCCTCGTCTCGGTCAGATGCGCGCGATGTCCGCCTTGGCGAGCAAGCGATCCAGCCAGAGGTTCGTGAGCTTCTCCTGCGCGCTCGACGCGCGCAGGCGCGAAGCCAAGAACGGGAAGTCGACCTTGTCGATGTCCTGATCCTGGTTGAAGCACGAGAACACGATGGTGACCTTGCCGGTCTTCGGGTCGACCTGGCGTTGCAGGCACTGCGCGCAGATCTCTTTCAT
>JBKJQC010000764.1:0-13182 GCA_046593995.1 Polyangiales bacterium | reverse complement strand
TTCACGCCGCGGACGTGGAAGTCGGTATCGTTCGCGCCGGTGATCGCGTTCGCCAGGGCGGCGCCCGCGGGATCGACGAGCACGCGGCCAGAGAAGCCGACCGGGCCCGCGTAGCCGACGTTCGCGCCGGTCGCCTTTTTCACGTCGGCCTCGCTCGCGAGGTGGACCTCGCGCGCGCCGAGCGCGTTCGCGAGCTTGATCTCGTTGACCTCGTGGTCGCCCCGAAGGCAGGCCATCACGAGCTCGTTCTTCTCGGTGACGTAGAGGAGCGACTTGAGGAAGCTCCTCACGTGGGCCTTCATGAACTTCGCGACGTCGGCGATCGAGCCCTGGCCGGGCGTGTGGACCTTCTCGACGGAGCCGAGCGTCGTGCCGCCGCCGCTCGACGTCTCCGGGGGCGCGATCTCTGCCGCTTCGACGTTGGCCGCGTAGTCGCACTTGTCGCAGGCGACGATCGCGTCCTCGCCGCTGTCTGCGAGGATCTGGAACTCGGCGCTGGTCTTGCCGCCGATCGCGCCGGAGTCCGCCTGCACGATGCGGAAGTTCAGACCGAGCCGCGTGAAGATGCGGCGATAGGTCTCGCGCATCGTCTCGTAGCTCTTCAAGGCGCCGTCCTCGTCGACGTCGAACGAATACGCGTCCTTCATGATGAACTCACGACAGCGCATCAGGCCGCCGCGGGGGCGCGCCTCGTCGCGGAACTTCACCTGGATCTGGTAGAGATTGAGCGGCAGCTGGCGATAGCTCTTCACCTCGCGCCGCACCATGTCGGTGATGATCTCCTCGTGCGTCGGGCCGAGGTGATAATCGCCGCCCTTGCGGTCCTTGATGCGGAGGAGCACCGGGCCGTACACGTCCCAGCGACCGGTCTCCTGGAAGTACTCGGCAGGGAGCATCGCCGGCAGCAGCACCTCGCTCGCGCCGGAGCGGTCCATCTCGTTGCGCACGACGTTCTCGACCTTGCGCAGCACGCGGAGGCCGAGCGGGAGGAAGTCGTAGATGCCGGCGCCGATCTGCCGGACGTACCCGCCGCGCATGAGCAGCTGATGGGAGACGTTCGTCGCCTCGGCGGGCGTCTCCTTGATCGTCGGGATCAGGGCACGAGAAAAGCGCTGGATGGTCACGCGGGCTCGGTAGCGCGGCCACTTCTGGAACGCCACCTACCCGCCCGACCGCATCGCGTGCGCCCGATTGAACACGGAGGCACGGAGACACGGAGGTCTGCGAACGCGATCCATGGTGGTCGGGCAGCAGCATCGTCGATGCGAAGCGCGCGGCAGCACTTCTTCCACCTCCGTGCCTCCGTGCCTCCGTGGTTTTCTCGGACCTTCGAAGCGGCGGCGCTACTCGACGGGGTTGACCTGCACGTCGACGCTCAGCGTTTCGCGCCCTCCGCCGACGAAGATGGTCCCGCTCGTCGGGGTCGCGTCGACGAAGTTGCGGCCGACCGCCGTACGCACGTGATCGGTCTGCGTGATGATGCCGTTGGTCGGATCGAAGCCGCGCCAGCCGACCTCGGGGAGGTAGACCTGCACCCACGCGTGCGACGCCTCGGACTGCAGGCGGTTCGGGTTCTTCGGTCCCGTGTAGATGTATCCGCAGGTGTAGCGCGCTGGCACGCCGAGGAGGCGCGCGAGGCAGATGAAGAGGTTCGTGAAGTCCTGACAGACGCCGCAGCGGTTCACGTAGACGTCGAAGGGTGACGTCGTGAGCGTCGTCGAGCCCTGCACGTAGCGGTACTCGCGGAAGATCGAGCCGTTGATGTCGAGCAGCGTGTCGAGGAGGTCGTAGTCGTTCCGCTCGACGAAGCTCATCGCGTACTCGACGAGCTCGCGCAGCTCGGTCTCGGGGAGCTCGGGGGGCAGCAGATACGGCTGCAGCGCCTGACGCTGCCAGGGCATCCACACGAGCGGGATGGTCGACCGCGAGTGCAGCGTGCCGAAGTGCATCGGGTTCGTGTCGAGGACGTCGACGATGCTCTTACCCTCGATGACGAGCTCGCTGTAGGGCGTGTCGATCAGCACGCGGCGCGCGTGGTTGCCGAAGACGTCCTCGAAGTCGCGCGACTTGCCGGCGACCGAGACGCTGATGGCCGCCTCGACGATGTTCTGCGTCGGATCATGGATCGGCGTGAGGCGGAGGAGGTGCGTGCTGCGCTCGACCTTGCCCTCGTAGCGATACGTCGTGCGGTGGACGATGGAGAAGCGCTTCGGCTGCGCGGGCTTCGGGAGCCGCAGCTCCATCGGCACGATGCGCGGAGGGTGCGAGACCGACGACGAGCCGTCGCGATCGGGGCCGAGGTGCGTGCGCACCGCGCCCTGCCGGATGATCATCAGGTGGCCGGGCTCGAGCTTCTGCCACGCCGTGGCCGCGAGCGGACCGGCGAGCGGGGTCGTCGAGACGAGGATCCCCTTGCGGCTCTTGATGCCGCGCTTCGTGAGATCGACGGCGAGGTCCTCGTCGGAGAACACGAGATCGCTGTGCGGCGGGAGGAGCGTGGCGATGTGCAGCGCGCGCGCCGGATCGTGCGCATCGGCGTAGACGAGCAGATCGCGGCCGTCGGCGAGGACTACCGTCAAGCTGCCGTGCGCGTTCATGGCGCCGAGGAAATCGCGGATGAGCTGCGGGTCGGCGTCGCCGATGCTCCCGATGCCCTTGCGCGCGAGCCGATCGAGGAGATCGCAGAAGATCGCCTCGGTGTCCGTCGAACCGACCGGGGTGAAGCGCGCGTCGGCCGTGGTCTCGAGCCGCCGGTCGAGGCTGCCGCTGTGGGCGAAGAGCCAGTCCCGTCCGCCATGGCTCCGCACGAACGGCTGCGTGTTGGCGTCGGTGATCTGCCCCCACGTGGCTTGGCGGATGTGGAGGACCATGAGCGACGACGCGAGGTGCTCCCACGCCTTCACGAGCGAGGAACGGATGCTCCCCGCCGAAGGTGCCGGCTCCTTCAGGACGGACGCCGAAGGCTCACCGGCGGGGTAGTAGCCGATGCCCCAACCGTCGGGTGGCGTACGACCAGGAGCGAGACAGCGGAGGTCGAAGGACGGGGCAAGCTCGCCCTCGAACGACATCGCGAGGAGATTGGGCATCCGGGCGACGAATGGTTAGCACGGCGCTCTGCGGACGAAACGTGACCCGCGTCCCCGCGATCGTGGACCTGTACCGGAGCTTGGCGTCAGAGCACGCGATCTATGACTTCTGCGATTGTGACTGCGACTGCGACTGCGGCGGCGGCGCCTCGGGCGGGATCGACGCGCTCGGCTCGTCCGGCGGCGGATGCCCGAGCAGCTCCTGGCCGATCTCGTTGCAGATGGCAGCGACCTCGTCCACGACGTGCGTGAGCATCTCGTGCATCTCGCCGTTCTCGAGGACGTCGTCGTCCTGCTGGCCGAGCCACTCGTCGAGCGCGCGCAGGCGTTCGAGCGAGCGGCCGCCGGGGAGATCGTGCCGGTTCTCGGGGCGCAGCTGCTTGAAGCGCACGTGCGCTGCGTGGACGCAGTAGTGGATCGAGCGCGGATGGCGCGGCTCCTGGACGAGGAACTTCGCGACCTGCTTGCTGCTCACGCGGCCCTGGTGGCGCTGCATGAAGGGCTCGATCCCGGAGCAGGCGCGCAGGAGCGCGAGCGAGATCGCGGTCGTGATCACGGCGTGTCGCGCGCTCTGCGAATCCGCGGAGAGCGGCCCGTCGAAGTACGACGGACGGTGCGTCACCGTGTGGTAGTGCACGTCGAGGATGCGCGCCGTCTGGCTCACGCGCTCGATGAGGACGCCGAGCGAGATGAAGTCGAGCGGCTCGTCGTGCAGCATCGTCGAGCGGATGGTGCCGAGGACGAGCATCGAGGTGTCGCGCAAGCGCCGATAGAAGCCGTCCGGATCGCGCTGGAACGACTCCTGCGCGCGGGGGCTCCCGAGCCAGAGGTGGATCTCGTTGATCGCCTGCCACGCCTCTGAGCTCAGCACCTCGCGCATGCCGCGAGCATTCTCGCGGACGGCGGTGACCGAGTTGCGGATCGACGCGTAGTTCTTCTCGTCCCACGTCATGTAGTGCTGAACGCGATCGCCGTCCTCGGCGGCCATCTCGCCGTGCTTCTCGAGGAAGCGCTTCTCTTCGCCGGCGACGATGATGACCGGGAGCCAGCACTGACGCGGCGTGAGCTCGCCGTCGAGCGCGAGGTGACGCGTGGCGGGGAGCACGCGCGCGGTGCTCTCGAAGCGCTCGAGGTAGCGCCCGAGCCAGAAGCATTGATCGGCGACGCGGGAAATCATGAAGAGGTCTAGGGTCTAGGGTCTAGGGTCTAGGGTTCGAGAGCGAGAGCGAGAGCGAGAGCAAGAGCAAGAGGTCGATGGGTCGATGGGTCGATGGGCGAGCTCAGAATCCGCGTCTCGTGGCGTCTCGTCTCGTCTCGGGGCCCTAGACCCTAGACCCTAGACCCTAGACCTCACTTCAACACCCACGTGTCTTTCGAGCCGCCGCCTTGCGACGAGTTCACGACGTACGAGCCCTCGACGAGGGCCGTGCGGGTCAGGCCGCCGGGGAGGACCCAGGAGCCGTCGCGGCTCGTGAGGATGTAGGGACGCAGATCGACGCGTCGCGGTTCGACCGCCTTCTTGTCGGCGATCCACGTGGGGCAGGTCGAGAGCTCGAGACGGCGCTGCGCGATGTACTTCCGCGGCTCGGCTTGGATCCGCTTCTTGAACTCGGCGCGCTGCTCGGCCGTCGACTGCGGGCCCATGAGCATGCCGTAGCCGCCCGCCTCGTCGACGGCCTTCACGACCAGCTCTTCGAGGTGCTCGACGACGAAGCGCTCGTCGTCTTCCTTGGCGCAGACCCACGTCGGGAGCTGCCCGAGGAGCGGCTCCTCAGAGAGGTAGAACTTGATCATCGCGGGGACGAACGCGTAGACGGCCTTGTCGTCCGCGACGCCGTTGCCGGGCGCGTTGGCGAGCGCGACGTTGCCCGCTGCGTACGCGCGCATCAGGCCCTTCACGCCGAGCAGCGAGTCGGCGCGGAAGACCTCGGGATCGATGAACGCCTCGTCGATGCGGCGGTAGATGACGTCGACGCGGCGCGGGCCGCGCGTCGTCTTCACGAACACGATGTCCTGATCGACGAAGAGATCGGCCGACTGTACGAGCTCGACGCCCATCGTCCGGGCGAGGAAGCCGTGCTCGAAGTACGCGGAGTTGTAGGGACCGGGCGTGAGGACGACGATCGAGGTGTCGTCGCTCGGACGCGGAGAGACCGAGCGGAGCGCGTCGGCGAGGCGCGTCGGGTAGACGTCGACGCGGTGGACGCGCGCGAGGTCGAACGGACGCGCGAGCACGCGCTTCGACACGAGGCGGTTCTCCATCACGTACGAGACACCCGACGGGACGCGCAGGTTGTCCTCGAGGACGCGGAACGTCCCCTCGGGATCGCGCACGAGATCGATGCCGGCGATGTGGATGCGCACGCCACCCGGCGGCGACCACTCGCGCACCTTCGGCATGTACGCCTTGGCGCCGAGGATCAGCTCCTTCGGGATGATGCCTTCCTTCAGGATGCGCTGCTCGCCGTAGATGTCGTCGAGGAACATCGATAGCGCGCGGATGCGCTGCTGGAGGCCGCGCTCGAGGTTCAGCCAGTCGCGCGCGGCGATGAGGCGCGGCAAGAGACAGAAGGGGAAGATCTTCTCGGTGCCGCGTTCGTCAGAGTAGACCGAGAAGGTCACGCCTTGGTTGAGGAGCGAGAGCTCGGCGAGCGCTTGCTCGTGCGCGAAGGCGTCGGGCGTGAAGACGCCCAGCGCTTCGATCACCTTGCGGAGCTCGGGCCTCGCCGCGGCTCGGCCTTCGAGGACGGCGAAGAGCTCGTCGTACGTCCCCGGTAGCGTTTGATACGCGGCGAAGAGGTCCGCGTTCCCGGGCGCCGCGGGGCGCGTCGATGACACGTCGAGCAGCGTAGCGGACGATTGGCCTGCGTCACCACTTCCGATGCTCGCGGCGCGCCTCTCCGGAGAGACGCCGAGATTACGGTTCGGTTACGCACCACGAATCCGCGCGAGCTCGACGGGACGACGGCAGCGCTCTTCACTCCTGGATGCCGTACTCCTTGAGACGTCGATAGAACGTGCGTCGCGGGATGCCGCAGATCTTCGCGGCCTGGAGGCGGTTCCAACCCGCCTTCTCGAGCGCTCCGAGGATGCGCTCCTTCTCGCTCTGACGGTGCGCGGCGTACGTCGGCGCCGGTTTGTCGTCGGGGTGGATCGGAGCGCTCGGCGCGCTCGGAGGAGCGCGCGGAGCGCTGCCGGGTTGCGGCGGGATCGACTGTGCGCGCGGGCCCGCTTCGGGGATCGCGAGATCGTCGAGCTCGATCTGTGTGCCTTCGCTGAGCACGAAGGCGTTGAGGAGCAGGTTCTCGAGCTGTCGGACGTTCCCCGGCCAGTGGTACTCGGCGAGCCTTCGCACGGCGTCGCGCGAGAGCGTCTTCTTCTCGCGGCGATAGTGCGCGGCGAAGACGCCGAGGAAGTGGTCGCAGAGGATCGGGAAGTCCTCCGCGCGCTCCCGGAGGGCCGGCACGCGGAGCGACACGACGTTGATGCGGTAGTAGAGATCCTCGCGGAACTCGCCGCGCGTGATCAGGTCCTCGAGATCGCGATGCGTGGCGCAGATCACGCGCGCGTCGATCGACTCCTCGCGCGCCGAGCCGACGGGACGGACCGTCTTCTCCTGCAATACGCGCAGGAGGCCGGCTTGCATCTTGAGCGGCATCTCGCCGATCTCGTCGAGCAGGATGGTGCCCCCCTCGGCCTCGCGGAAGAGACCTTTTCGATCGCGATCGGCGCCTGTGAAGGCGCCCTTCACATGTCCGAAGAGCTCGCTCTCGAGGAGGTTCGCGGGGATCGCGCCGCAGTTCACGCCGAGGAAGGGCTTCTTCGCGCGCTCGCTGCCGACGTGGATGGCGCGCGCGACGACCTCCTTGCCGGTGCCGCTCTCGCCGGTGATCAGCACGGGGACGTCGGTGCTCTTGACGCGATCGACGAGCGCGTAGAGGCGGCGCATCGGGTTGGAGGCGCCGACGAGCCCTTTGTACCCCGCGTATCCGGTGTGGCCGCGGAGCGCCTGCCGCGCGACGCCGAGATCGGCGCGCACGCGCTCGAGCTGTTCGGTGCGTCGTGCGAGCAGCTCGTCGAGCTTGGCCCGCGCGGTCTCGAGCTCGGCGTTGGCCTTCGCGAGGTCGTCGGCGCGACGTCGGTTCTCGTCGACGAGCTTGGCGTTGGCGATCGCGATCCCGACCTGATCGGCGAACGCGAGGAGGGTCGGGAGCTCCGTCTCCATCCCGCGACCGCCGACGCGGCGGGCGCCGCGGGTCTCGAGGTAGAGGACGCCGATCGGCGCACGATCGGCGCCGCGCACGCGCGGGATCGGCACGCAGGCGACGGAGTGGATCGCGAGGGCGTGGATGCTCGCGGCTTCGCCGAGGCGCGAATCGGAGCGGGCGTCGTTCGTGACGATGGGCTCTCCGCTCGAGAACACGCGCTCGGCGATCGAGCGAGAGAACTGCACGCTCGGATCGTCCTTGCGGCGGTCGCGCGCAGCGCGGGCGGTGAGCGAGGTCGGATCGTTCTCCTCGCCTTCGAGGAGCACGAACCCGCGGTCGGCCGAGAGGAGCTCGATCGCCTGATCCGTGACGCGGGCGAGCAGCCGCTCGAGATCGACTTCGCCCGCGAGATCACGATTGATCCCGAGGATGCGCGCGAGGCGGTCCTCGGCGAGGCGGACGAACTGCGTCGCCCCGCCGCTCGAGACCGCGAGCCCGGCCGAGGGGGGTGAGAGCGCCGTCGCCTGTCCGCTCATCGGCGCGGGGGGGACCATGCTGTGCACCGTCGACTGGTTCACCTGGCGGAGCGCGCGACGACGCGGCTCGTCCCAGAACACCTCGCGCAGATCGCGCGGCAGCTTCGACGCGATGTCCTCGAGGATCTCGGCGGCCTCGTCGGCGTCGCGGCGCGCGCGGGCGTGGCTCCCCTGGGCGGCGAGGACGCGCGCGCGCGCGGCGTGGATCTGCCAGCGCCACTCCTTCGCGCCCTGCGCCTCGGCGTGCGTCGCGGCCTTCTCGAGCTCGGAGAGCGCGCCTGTCTCGTCCCCCTTCACCCAGCGCACGAGGCCGCGCGCGAACGAGAGCCATCCCGCGAGCTCCGCGGCCCGGGCGCCGAGCTCCTTCTCGGCTTCGTCGAGGGCGCGCAGATCCTCCTCCGGGGAGACGGTGGTGACGCCGCGCTGACGACGTACGACGACGTCGTCGATCATCGCCTCTGCGGCGTCCTGCGGACGCCCCATCGCGCGCCAGGCCTGGATCGCCTCGCGATAGAGCGCGATGGCCTGGGCGGAGTCGCCGGTGCGCGCGGCGAGCTCGGCGCGGAGGCCGGTCAGCTGCGCCTTCCCGACGACGGTGATTTGCGTCTCGAGCGTCTCGAGCGACTTCAGCGTGGTCGCGACGCGAGCCCACCGTCCGAGCCCGAGGTCGACGATCGCGAGGTTGATCAGCGCGCGCTCGAGCGTGGAGTAGCGCATCACGCGACGCGCGAGGTCCGCCGCCGCCTCGAACTCCTCGATGGCGCTCGCGAGATCCCCCTCGTGCCACGCGAGCGTGCCGAGGTTCACGCGCGCGGTCGCGACGGCGGACGCGTCTCCCGCGGCCTCCGCTGCGTGGATGGCGTCGCCGTACGCGGCGCGCGCCTCGGTGGGGCGGCCCGCGCGCTGGTGCGCGAGCGCGAGCGAGTTGTGCGACAGCGCCTCGATGCGGCGATTGCCGAGCTTGCGCGCGATCTTCACCGCGTTCTGCAGATCGCGGATCGCAGCCGCATCGTCACGGCGGTAGACCTTGGCGAGGCCGCGCGCCTGCAGCGTCTCGGCGGCGGCGGCCTCCGCGAGCACCTGCACGTCCGCGAGCGCAAGCGTGCGATCGGCCTCCTCGATCGCGCGGTCGTACGCGCCGGCGCGGAGCTCGAGCTTCGCGCGGAGCATGCCGTGCTCGGCGAGCAGCGGGACGTCGTCCGGCGGGATCGCGATCGTCTGCAGCAGCGCGCGCGCCGTGTCGTAGTCGGCCTTGGCGTAGGCGATCCACACGCGCAGGAGATCGGTGCGCGGGCCGCCGCCCACATGGACGAGCGCGGCTTCGGCCTCGGCGACGCGACCGGTCTCCACGAGGTCGCGGATGCGCTGCTCGGTCGGCGGCTCCTCGTCCTTCGCGGTGCCGTCGGAGTCGATGTGGGCGACGATGACGTCGACGGACTCCGCCCGCACGATCGCTCGCTCACCGATCGCGTCGACGATCGCACGGAGCCGCCCCGGCCGCCCCTCGCCGCGCGAGACGATGCGCGCGACCACCGCCTCCGGCAGCGAGGGGAGCGCGCGGCGCACGAGGTCGAGCGCGTTGCGTGCGTCGAGCCCCGGCAGCGAGATGCTCGGCGTCCGCTCCGCGTCGTCGAGGCGCCGCGCGATCACGCGCGCACCCACGTTCCGGAGCGCCTCGAGGCGCGCGTCGCCGCAGGTCGGCTCGTCGACGATCAGTACGCCGGCCTGGCGACCGAAGGCCTCGGGGGTAGCCGTTGGCTCGCCGAGCGCGGTAGCGAGCTCGATCGCGAGATCGTCGTCCGTCCAGCGCCCGCGGAGCCACGCGATCGGCCAGCCGGCGATCGCGAGCCGCCATGACAGCGCGGCGAGGAGCGTGCGTCCGCCCGATCCTGCCAATCCTGTCAGCGAGAGCTCTTCGCCGATCGCCATCGCCTCGACGGCGCGGAGCAGCTCCGCGAGCGGCGCGTCGGTCGCGACGATCGTCCAGATCCCGCGCGAGGCCGCGGACGGCTCGGCGAAGCCGCACGCGGCGCCGATCACCGCGCCGACCTCGTCGATGCTCGGATAGCGCGCGGAGGGATCGCGCGCCGTCGCGCGACGCTCGATGTCGCGCAGCGCGGACACGACGTCGACGTCTCCCCCGACCGACGTGGGCGGGGCGCACCCGTCGAGCACGTCGCGGAGGCTCGCGCCGAGCGCGTAGACCTCTCCGCGCACCGTGAGCGCCTCTCCCTCGAAGAGCTCCGGCGCGGCGTAGCGCGGGGTAAGCCCTTCGGGGCGCGCGCCGCCCGGTCCCCACGCGGTCGCGAGGCCGAGATCGACGAGCGTCGCCGAGCCGCCGTCGCCGACGGAGCGCACGATGATGTTCGCGGGCTTGATGTCGCCGTGGAGCAAGCCGGCGCGATGGAGCTGCGTGAGCTGGACGGCGACGGCGTGGAGCGCGTGCGCAGCGGGGAGCAGCTCGCCGCCGCGATCGATGTGCCCCTGCAAGCTCTGTCCTTCGACGAGCTCGCGGACGAGGAACGGACGCCCGTCGGCGAGGCGACCGAACCGCTCGACGCGCGGGAACGCGATCCCGGTCGACGACGAGAGATCGAGGAGCGTCGTCGCCTCGCGCACCAGCGCCGCGACCTCGTGCTGCGTGTCGGAGTTGCCGGCCGCGAGGACCTTCAGCGCGAGTGTTCGACCGTCGATCCGGTCGCGCACGCTCCACACCTCGCCACCGCCGCCCGCGCCGAGACAGCGCAGGGGCTCGTAGCGAGCAGGGAGCGTGCCTTCCGCACGAGACACCTGCACGGAATCACAGACCGTAGCTGCCGCTCAGCCCGAAGAACGGACCGGCGAAGATGTTCCAACCGAGGTTCAGCTTCGCCATGAACTCCTTGATGGGCTTGAAGCGGAAACCGACCTGCGGGCCGAACGAGAGATAGAGGTTCGGGCGCTTGCCGCCGCCGAACCACGAGGGCTCGACGTAGTCTCCGTAGTGATTGTTGTCGGTGCCGCAGGGCGTGTTCGCGGCGACGCCGCGGTCACCCGGACATGCCACGATGTTCTTCGGATCGTTGGGGTCGGACTGCGGCACCGGCTGTCCCTGCACGCGCTTCAGCTGGCCGAACACGACCGCGATGCCGGTGGTGATGCCGTACTGGAAGGCGGCATACTTCGACATGTCGGCGTTCCACAGGAGGTCGACGCCGACGTCGATCAGCTTGAGCTTGGAGGTGACGATCTCCCACGCGGTGAAGGCTTCGTCCTTCCCCTTGAAGGCGAAGGGATCCATCGACCAGTCCGAGTAGGTGATGAACACGACGGTGTCGAAGCCGTTGCGTCGCATCGACCCTTCGATCCCGAAGGCGGGGATCCACACGCTCGACGGTCCGCCGTCGACGAACGGCGTGAACATGAAGTGCGGGAGGAGCGTCTGCCGGAAGCGCGCGCCGACGTAGTAGTACGTCTTGTCCTTCTCCTCGGCCGGGTCGTGCGCATCGGCCGGCGGGGGCGGCGGCGTGGCGGCTGCGGGCTTCGCGTCCGTCTCGTCCGTCTTCGACGCGGTCTCGTCGGACTTCTCGTCCTTCTTCGCGTCGGCCTTCTCCTCGGCCTTCTCCTCCTTCTTCTCGGCCTCCTTCTTCTCGGCCTCCTTCTTGTCCGCCTTCTTGTCGGCCTTCTGCGCGAATGCAGTCGGCGCGGTGAGGACGAGCCCGGCAGAGAGCGCGGCGAGCGGGACGAGCGAGGCGAGAGAGACGCGCATGGGGACCTCGAAGGTGCGGCGGAACGTGTCGGACCGTGCCCGTCGGGCGGGGAACGGGGGACCGTGCGGGCGCCACAGGCTACACGAACGGAGCGCGCGCTGCGGCAATTCTGAGTCGGACTGCGCCAGCGCACGCGCGCACCCTCGCACCGCGACCGGGGGGGTATCCTCGGCGCGTGCGCCTACGGACACTCCCCCTCCCCCTCGTTCTCGTCGCTTGCCACGCGTTCGTGGCGGGCGCCTGTGGCACAGCGGACGAGACCGTCCCGCGCCCGCGCGCCGACGCCGGCACCGACGTCGCCATGGACACGGCCGTCGTCATCCCCAACGTTCCCGGCGGGACGTCGACGTTCGTCGTCACCTTCTTCCGCATCGGAATGACGACGCGCGAAGGCGTCGACGCGAACGACGCGTGGAAGTCCTACGGCACCGATCTCGACGGGCTGTGCACCACCTCGGCGGACAGCGCCACCTCGAAGGGGACGTGCAAGCGCCCGATGGCAGCCGCGAACGACTCGCTCGCCGACGGCAACGCCTGCATCGACAACAACTTCGGCGCGCGCCTGATCCCGCTGATCAAGAACATCGACCCGAACGCCGAGACCAAGATCGTCGACGGGATCAAGAAGGGCGGGCCGACGCTCGTCATCCAGATCAAGGACCTCGCGCCCGACGGCGAGGACGGCAGCGCGCCCGCCTCGCTCTTCGCGGCGAGGGCCCAGACGCCGCCCGCAGTGCTCGATGGCACCGAGGTGTTCGACGTCGACGAGACCTCGGTCGACGGCGTCCTCGAGAAGCCGCTCGCCAAGCTCGACGGCGTCGTCACGAAGGTCAACGGCAAGCGCATCTGGCGTGGCCGCGCCGATGCCTTCGGCGTCCCGGCTGTGTTCATCGCGGGCGCGACCGGGGCTCTCCCGCTCCGTGGCGCGGTGGTCGAGATCGATCTCGACGAAAAGCGGGGGACCCTCGCCGGCTACACCGACGTGCGCGAGATCCAGACGGTCGTGAACGGGCTCCTCGCGCAGCGGAGCATCTGCCCCGGCAACCTGATCTACGAGCAAGTGTCGACGAACGTGAGGCAAGCGGCCGACATGCCGCTGGCGCTGCCGCACGATCCCGCGAAGGAGTGCGGCGCGATGTCGATCGGCCTCGGTCTCGACCTCGTGAAGGCCGAGCTCGGGGTGGTCGTCCCGACGCCGCCGCCGAAGCCCGATGGGTGCGCGCCCGACGCCGGGATGTGAGCGCTCGGACGCGCTCGGACCTGGAGACGCGAGTCAGGTCCACTTCACGCGGAACGTGCAGCGGTCGTGCCCCCACGCGAGGCACTGCAGCCGCGAGACCTCCACGTTCTTCTTGCCGGTCCGCTCGATGAGGCGGCGACGCGCCTCCGCGCAGACCTTGCAGACGGTGACGTCGTGGTTCGGCCAGTCGGTGAGGTCGGCGACGTACTCGTGCTCGTTCACGACCTTGATGGTGATCACGCCGGAGTCGTGGAAGTTGTTCCACAGCTCCTGCGCGCGCTGCGCGATGATCTGTGGCGTCACTAGGTAGCGGAGGAGCACGCGGCCGACGGTGTCGACGGTCGCATCGATGCCGGCGGCCGT
>JBKJQC010000633.1:0-6246 GCA_046593995.1 Polyangiales bacterium | reverse complement strand
TTGAACGCGCCCCCCTTGGCGGTCGCGTAGGCCTCGAACGACGGGTAGCGATCCAGGTGATCGGGCGTGACGTTCATCAAGACCGACGCCTTGGGACGGAAGCCGGCGACGCGCTCGAGCTGGAACGACGAGACCTCGACCACCGCAATGCCGCCGGGGCCGACGCCGGGATCTCCGTCGAGCACGGCCTTCGAGAGCGGCACGCCGAGGTTTCCGCCGGCGAACACCGGCTTCCCGCTCGTCCTGCACAGCGCCGCCGCGAGCTCGGTGGTCGTGCTCTTCCCGTTGGTGCCGCCGACCGCGATCAACGTCGCGTCGACGAACCAGCTCGCGAGCTCCAGCTCGGAGACGATGCGCGCACCGTGTCGCTCGGCGTCACGCAGCATCGGCAGGTTGGGGACGCCCGGCGAGACGACGACCAGATCGGCGCCGGCCAGGTCGACGCCCACGTGCCCGCCGAGGACCAGCGACACGCCCGCCGCCTCGAGCGCGGACTGGTCGCGCTTCTCGACGCTCGCGTCGGTCGCGACGACGTCGGCGCCGCGCGCGCGGAGCAACAACGCGGCGCTCTCGCCCGAGCTGCCGAGCCCCACCACGACCGCCTTCGCACCGTGCAGATCCATGTCAACGCACCTTCAGCTGCGCGACGCTGACGAGCGCGAGCAGGATGGAGATGATCCAGAAGCGGACGACGATCTTCGTCTCGGGCCACCCCTTCTTCTCGAGGTGGTGGTGGAACGGTGCCCGGAGGAAGAGGCGCTTCCCTTCGCCCGTGAGGCGACGGGAGAGCTTGAAATAAGCCGTCTGGAGCGCGCTCGAACCAGCCTCGATGACGAAGATGCCGCCGAGCATCACCGAGAGGAGCTCGCTCTTCGTGAGCACCGCGAGCATGCCCAGGCCGCCGCCGAGCGAGAGCGCGCCGACGTCGCCCATGAACACGCTCGCGGGGAACGCGTTGAACCAGAGGAAGCCGATGCCGGCACCGATCATCGCGCCGCAGTAGATGGTCAGCTCCGAGGCGCTCGCGATCGCCGGTATGTCGAGGTAACGCGCGATGGAGAACGCGACCTCCGGCTTGTCGAGCGCCTCGCGGACCTCGGGGCCGACGTTCGAGAGGTACTTCGCGAGGACCATGCCGCTGAAGACCGTGCCCGTGAGGTACGCGATCACGAGGTACGTGAAGGCGTTGACCATCACGGGGCCGATCGCGAGACCGTCGGCGCCGTCGGTGAGGTTCACGCCGTTCGACATGCCGACCACGCACACGAGCGCGAGCGTCACGTAGAGCCACCACGGCAGGATGATCGGGTGCTTGCTGAACGCAACGAACGGGATCGCGAGGTGGAAGCGGATCGCCATCCAGTCCGCGGGGAGCTGCGCGCGCGGCGCGTAGACGTACGCGAGCGCGGCGCCGCCCACGAGGAACTGGCCGATCAGCTTGTAGCGACCCGCGAGCCCGGCGGAGCTCTTCTGGTTGATCTTCAGGTAGTCGTCGAGGTACCCGATGACGCCGTAGCCAGCGGTGACCGCGGCGGTCGTCCAGACGAACATGTTCTTGGGATCGGCCCACAGGATCGTGGGAACGAGGAGGCACATGATCACGAGCGCGCCGCCCATCGTCGGCGTCCCGGGCTTGATCTGGTGGTGCTCGGCCTCGTCCTCGCGGATGATCTGCCCGATCTGCTTCTTCTCGAGCTCGCGGATGAACCACGGGCTCATGAGGAAGCTCATGAGCAGCGCCGTGATCGTCGCAGCGACCGCGCGGAAGGGGACGTACCGGAGCACGTTGAGGCCCGAGAGCCAGGCCGCCTTCAGGCGCAGCGGGTAGAGGAGCTCGTAGAGCATGATCGGCTACGCGCCCCCGCGCCCTGGTTCATCGGACCGTCCGACTGGTCCTTCCGGGATCTCGCCACCGCGGGCCAAGATCGCATCGACGACGAGCTCGGCCGTGACACCACGCGAGGCCTTCACGAGGACGAGATCGCCCGCGGAAATGCGGTCTGCCGCGAGGGTCGCTGCGGCGCGCGCGTCGGCGCCGCGCAGGGTCTCGATCCCTGCGCGCACGCTCGCCTCGGCGATCGCCTCGGCCGCGCCGCCGCACGTGATCACGAGCTCTGGCTTCGCCGAGACCACGCGCGCACCCACGTCCTCATGTGCTTTGCTGGACCAGTCCCCGAGCTCGCGCATCTCGCCGGCGACGACGACCAGACGCCGCTTGGCGCCGTCCGCGAGCCGACGCGCCACGTCGAGCGAGGCGGCAAAGGCGTCCGGGCTCGCGTTGTAGGTGTCGTCGAGGACCAGCGCGCCGTCCTTGCGACGGCGGAGGGCGAGGCGTCCGGGGACCGCGCGCAGTCGCCGCGCGAAGGTCGCCTCGAGGAGCTTCGCCTCGACGGGATCCGCCGAGAGCAGCTCGAGCGCAGCGTCGGCAGCGGCGAGCGCGCCCGCTGCGTCGAGCGCGACGACGTCGCCGAGGAGCGGAACGGCGAAGGAGATCCGCGCGCGCTCGTCGTTCTGCGAAGGACGATGCGCCGGCCGCTCGAGCGTCACGCGCGGGCGGCCGCTCTCCTCGAACGCGACGTCGAGCAAGCGGTAGCGGGCGCGCGCGTCGCGACCGAACCCGAACGCGCTGACACGATCCCCCGCGAGCGAGAGCGCGGCGGAGGCCCACGCGTCGTCGGAGCACGCGATGGCGAAGGAGCGCGCCGCCGCGAGCAACGCGCCCTTCTCCCGGGCGACGGCTTCACGACCGGTCGCGCGTCCGACCCACGAGGGCTCGCTTTCGAGGCGTGGCGCACCGGCGAGCCCTTCGGCGTGCGCGAGCCCCACGTTGACGAGGAGCGCCACGTCCGGGCCCGCGATCGCGGCGAGCGCTGCGATCTCACCGCGGAGGCTCGTTCCGAGCTCGAGGACAGCGACGCGGTGCCCTTCGCCGAGGCCGAGGAGCGTCATCGGCACGCCGATGCGGTTGTTCAGGTTCCCGCGCGTCGCGAGCACGCCCGCGTCGCCGAGCACCGCCGCGAGCGCCGCCGCGCACAGCTCCTTGGTGGTGGTCTTCCCGGCCGAGCCCGTGATCGCTACGACGACGCCGTCGTGCGCGCGCGCCCAGCGGCGGCGATGGAACGCGGCAATCGCTCCGAGCGCGACGAGCGTGTCGTCGACCTCGATGACAGACGCGTTCTCGGGCGAGCCGAGGTCGCGAACGGCCGCGCCGTGCGCGACGAGCAGCGCGGCTGCCCCCGCACGCCCTGCCGCTTCCACGTAGCCGTGGCCGTCGCTCGCCTCACCGCGGATCGCGACGAAGAGGTTCCCCGCCCGCACCGCGCGCGAGTCGGTCGTGACGCCGACGATCGCGGTCTCGGGTGCGCCGCGGACGAGCGCGCCCCCCGTCGCGAACGCGAGCTCCGCCGCAGTGAACGCAGCGTGATTCTCGGGGATGGGGGTGGCCACCGATCACCGAGCCCTTCGGGACAGGGCCGCGCGCGCGACGGCGACGTCGTCGAACGGCCGCTTCTCGGTGCCGATGATCTGATAGTCCTCGTGCCCTTTTCCGGCGACGAGGACGACATCGTCCACGCGGCTGGCAGTGATGGCAGCATCGATGGCGAGCGCGCGATCCGGCTCCACCCACGTTCCGCGCGGCGCCGACCCGAGCTCGTCGCGCGCGAGCGGGACCGGGTTCCCCATGCCGTCGACGATCTGCGCGAGGATCGCGTCCGGATCCTCGGTCCGCGGGTTGTCGCTCGTGACGATCGCCAGATCGGCGGCCTCGAGGACGGCCCGCCCCATCGGTCCGCGCTTGCTCGGATCCCGATCGCCGCCGCAGCCGAAGACGCAGAGGAGACGCCCCTTGGTCAGCGGGCGGAGCGTCGCGAGCACCCGGGACAACGCGTCGGGGGTGTGCGCGTAGTCCACGAGCACCAAGGGCTCGCCGCGCGCAGGATCCGACGCGAGCTCGAGCCTCCCCTTCGCGCCGCGGGTCGCGCCCAGGGCCTCTGCGGCGCGCGCCGGATCGATCTCGAGCGACACGAGGATGCCGAGAGCGAGGGCGAGGTTCGCGAGGTTGTGGGCGCCGAGGAGCGGGCTCCGCAGCTCGACCTCCCCCTTCGGCGTGGCGATCGTCGCGACGATCCCGCTCGCGTCGATCGTCGAGCGGAGGACGCGGATCTCCGCGTCGGCGCCCTCTGCCGACACGCGCAGCACGTCGCTCTTCAGCTCGCGCGCGAGGCGCGCACCGGCCGCGTCGTCGACGTTGATCACCGCGTCGCCGGGCTGGATCTCCTCGAAGAGCCGCCGCTTGGCCGCGAAGTACTCCTCCATCGTGCGGTGGTAGTCGAGGTGGTCCTGCGTCAGGTTGGTGAACGCTGCGGTGCGTACGCGCGTTCCCGACAGGCGCTGCTGATCGAGCGCGTGCGAGCTCGCCTCGATCGCGGCGTGCGAGGCCCCCTCGCCGCGCGCCCACGAGAGGATGCGCGCGATCTCGTCCCCTTCGGGCGTGGTGTGCGTCGCCTCGCGGAGCGCCGCTCCGAGTCGGACCGAGACCGTGCCGATCAGCGCGCACGTCGCGCGCTTCGCGAGGATGTCGAGCGCGTCCGCGAGCAGCGTCGTCGTCGTCGTCTTCCCGTTCGTGCCGGTGACCGCGAGGACCTCGACCGAGTACGACGGGTGCTGGTGCACGGCCGAGGCCGCGACGCCGATCGCCGCGCGGAGCCGCGACTCCGGCACTTCGATCGACGGAACGCGGAGCGTCGGCCCGCCCGACGCGCGGAGGACGGCGACGGCCCCCCGCCCGAGCGCGTCCTCGATGAACTTCGCCATGCGCGCGCGCGCCTCGGCCGGCGTCCCCGATCCGGATCGCGCGACGAAGAGATCGCCGGGGCCTACGCGCCGCGAGTCCTGCTGCACGTCGCGGACGCGCGTCTCGGCGTCGCCGCGCACGCTGACGTACCCGCGCTCGCCCCCGAGCTCGAGCGCGATGCTCGCAAGTCGGGCGCCGGCCTCTGCGGATACGGGAGGGAACGATTCCATCTCGTCCTCGCCATCACGTCGCGGGGCGCAGCTCGAGCCGCACCGTCGAGCCCTTGAGCACCGCGCCACCCGAGGGCGGATCCTGCTTCTGCACCGTGCCGCTGCCTTCGAGGACCGGATTGAGGCCGAGGGCGACGAGCGCCTTCACCGCCTCGCGCGCAGGCATTCCCGCGACGTCGGGGACCGCGACCCGCGGCGCGTCGGGCGCGGCGCTCCACGCTACGCCGGAGCTCGCAAGCGGCGGCGCATTCGGCGCGGCCGAGGCGCTCGGCTTCGGCGAGGCGACCGCGCCCATCGGACCGGTGAGCTCGACGCCGCTCGCGAGCACCTTCGTCGCGTCGGCGTAGACGCGCGGCGTCGGATCCTCGAGCGGGAACGTGATCTGCGTCTTCGCGAGATCGCCGCTCGGCGCGACCCCGAAGCGCGAGAGCGCGCGCATCGCGACGCGACGGAATACCGGGGCCGCGACCTGCCCGCCGAGGTGGGCGACCCACGGCTCGTCGATCACGACCGCGATCACGAAGCGCGGACGCTGCGCCGGTACGAACCCGACGAACGAGGCGACGAACTTGTCGGGGTCGTACTTCCCCGTGGCCGGATCGGCCTTCTGCGCGGTCGCGGTCTTCCCGGCGACGCGATAGCCCGGGATGTACGCCTCACGCCCGGTGCCGCCCTCCTCGACGACGCCGGCCATCATCTCGGTCACGAGACGCGCGGCGGATGCAGGCACCACCTCGCGCTTCACGGTCGGAAGCTCCTCGCGGACGATGGCGCCCGCGCCGTTGGTCACGCGACGCACGAGCCTCGGCTCGAGGAGCCGGCCGCCGTTCGCGATCGCGCCCATGGCCATCGCGAGCTGCAAGGTGGTGACGCTGATGCCCTGCCCGAAGCTCGCGGAGGCGACCTCGACCTCGTACCAGGGACGCCCCTTCGCGCGGAGCACGCCGCTCGCCTCGCCCGGCAGGCCGAGACCGGTGGGCTCGCCGAAGCCGAATCGCTTGAGCGCGCTGTAGAGCCCTGCCTCGCCGAGCGCGAGCCCGATCTTGGCGGCGCAGATGTTCGACGACTTCGAGATGATCTGCGACGGCGACAGCATCCCTTCGGGGTGCGTGTCGTGGATGGTGACGCCGCCGATCTGCCACGCGCCGTGCTCGCAGTAGAGCTGCTGGGTAGCCTCGATCTTCCCCTCGGCGAGCGCGGCCGCGATGGTGAAGATCTTCA